>JAWOIK010000340.1:0-13090 GCA_046484705.1 Ignavibacteriaceae bacterium
AAAAGATAGAAGCCCTATTTGGCGACCCGCCTGTTGAACTAATAAGAAGAATTAGGTTAAATAAAGCTCTAAAACTTTTAGAAAGAAAAGTTGGTAACGTTTTAGAGATAGCGATCGAAGTTGGTTTTAATAATCCTTCATACTTTGCAGAATGTTTTAAGAAACAATTTGGGGTAACGCCATCACAATTTCAGCAAAATAAAAATTAAAAAGTTTAAAGTTGTTGTTAAATGTTATGATTTTCTGATTGGACGATTCATAGTCATTTCAAGTTTAGAAAAATATTAATAATATTTCCTATTTTACATTTGATTTATTCGGTGGCTTATCTATAATATCCTCTCCTATGCTGATTTGTACAAATGTTTTAACTCCGTTCTGAATGATTATTTCCCGCCTATTAATTCTCACAATAAGATCCAAACACATTTAGCAATTCTTAATAACTACAAAATAAAAATCGCTCGTTTTCAAAGGGTCGAATACAAAAGTGATAGAAATAAATACAAAATTGGTAGACAAATGGATTTTTATTTCATACAATGTTACAGGATAAATAGAAAATGTTTTACTTAAAACCGTCTCGTTCTGAGATTACAACCAAATTGAAGGTAATAGTCAATTGTTAAACAAGGATTTTTATGAAAGGTGAAAACAATGTTAAACAATAGTGTAGTCTGGGATGATATAACACCATTTACATTTCAGTTAAGTCAGAATTATCCAAATCCTTTTAAGGACAGAACAACAATAAAATATTGTATTGCATATAAAACCAAAGTAAAGCTAAAGGTATATGATGAAGAGCATAAAGAAATTGAAACACTTGTAGATGAAGAAAAAAATCCCGGCACTTATGAAGTTGAATTTAATGATGTAGGGACGCATCGCGATGCGTCTCTACAAAATGAGATATATTACTATCAGCTTAAAGCAGGCGATTATAAGTGTGAAAAGAAAATGGAATTGATAAAATAAAATGTATGGGTCGGTCTCTTTACCTAGACTGAAAAATGCGGGCTGACCGATCCGGTGTATAATGAGTGTGAAACAAAAAAGCGGAACGGACGGGAGTCCGTTCCCTACAATGGAAAATAAATTAACACATTTAGAGTGCTGAGTCATTCTGAAACTAAAGCGGCTGAACACCCTGATAATTTAACCATCGACTTATTAGGAGGTTCTATGAAAACGTTCTTATTCAAATTGTTCTTGCTCATTACTTTTTTTGTTTTGAGCAGCAGTGTTTTACTTGCCCAGGTTAACTGGACAAAGTACGAAGGCAATCCTGTTATAACTGTACCGGGGGCTTGGTACAATGGTGCATTTGCACCTTATGTCATTTATAACGCGGATTCATCCAGATACGAAATGTTCTTTACAGGGGCATCTACTGCGGGTGGTGGAAGACCTTGCAGAATTGGTCTTGCCTATTCCTATGATGGATTATCCTGGCAAGTACGATCAACACCGGTTCTAACTCCATCAGCGGGTCAATGGGATTCTTATACTGTAGAATTACCATATGTTATTTATGAAAATGGGTCGTACAAGATGTGGTATTCCGGTGCGCTTAGTTCTACAAGCTACAAAATTGGATACGCCACTTCACCTGACGGAATCAATTGGACAAAACACCTAACACCGGTTTTAGAAGCTGGCACTGATGCTTGGGAAGCTGAAGGCGTAGCAGGTAGTTATGTTATGCCGGTAGCAGGTGGATATAAAATGTGGTATGTCGGGGCTAACTCTGGTATGAGCAAGCTATGTGTAGGGTATGCTACCTCTGCAGATGGAATTCTCTGGCAAAAAGACACACAAAATAATCCCATCTTAGAACCAGGAATTTCTGGAGAATGGGACGACACGTGGGTAACTAAACCAAGTGTTATGTTCAAAGATAACATCTACTATATGTGGTATTTAGGGACAGGAACTTCCTGGGGACAGTTCAGAATTGGACTTGCTACATCACCGAATGGAATTAATAATTGGACTAAATATCCCGCCAATCCGGTTTTGAGACCATCAGTAAGCGGTTGGGATGGGGGCGAAGTTGAATCCCCAAGTGTTCTATTAGTCGGAGATACTTTATATATGTATTACGATGGAAGTCCATCCGGAAATTATGTTTGGAAAATTGGGCTTGCAAAATCTCTCTACTCACCGCCACTTACACCCGGCACTTACACAGTTGGCACAGGCGGTAACTTCGCAACAATTCAGGAAGCGTTTGACAAACTCGAAACAGATGGAGTTACAGGCAATGTTACTCTTGAACTGATTGATGAACTATACACAGCAACATCAGATTCCTTCGGCTTTAAATTGAACGGACCAATTCCCGGTGCCGGACCCAATAGCAGAGTAACAATTAAACCTGCGGAGAATAAAAATGTTTTGATTGAAGGTAATGCGAATTTTGTAATGACTTGTGTTAATACTAGTTATATGACTGTAGATGGTGTTAGCATATCTGGTGTTACTACATTGACATTTCATGCTTACAAGAACGCGCAATATACTTGGAATGGCTGCCTGGGTTATAAGAATAATTCAGATCATAATATTGTACAAAATGTAATTTTTATTTCTGATGATATTTATGGATATGGTACTGGACCATCATTTGAAACACTTCAAGGAAGCAGTGCTACAGCAGATAGTAACCTGATACAGAATAACTTTATAAAAAAAGCAGGTTGCGGAATTTATGTCTCATCAGAATTAACTTCTTCACGAGCTACCGGAAATATAATCAGGGGAAATTACGTTGGATCAGAAACTGATAGTTTAATAGGTTGGGGAATTCAGATTGAGCATTGTCAAAATACAATAGTCGAAAACAACATTGTTCAGAATCTTAAAGTAACCCATACAATAGGTGAGATTGTGAATATGGGAATAAATTCCTGGCGTGGCAGCAATGTTATAATCCGTAATAATGTAGTTCACGGTATAAAGAGTAAAGCTGGATATATGACTGTAGGAATACTTTTATCCGGGACCGGTGGAAGTGATTGTCAGATATCCAACAATATAGTTTTTGACATTCAAAGTTCTTCAACGAATACCGAGAGCCGAGTCTCAGGAATACAGATGTTTTATCAAAGTAATCCAAAGGTTTACTATAATACCGTTTACTTGTCCGGTACCGGAGAAAACCATCTTGGTTCTGCTGCGCTTTATATTTACTACAGTGTAACAAATGCAGATGTAAAAAATAATGTATTCGTAAACACAAGAGATGAGGGACAATACTGTGCATCTGCAGTTTATAGTAATACCACAGGCAGTATTAATTCAGATTATAATGATCTATACTATAACACTACGAATGCTAATAACTGTCTGGTAAGGATTGGTACCTCACACATGAATACACTTGCAGACTGGCAGGCAACAGGACGAGATCTTCATAGCTATGTTGAAATGCCGCATTTTATTTCATCAACTGATTTACATATTGATCCGAATTTTACAACCTATCTTGAATCACGAGGAACTCCAATAGCAGGAATAGATACAGATTTTGACGGACAGACAAGACACGCAACAAATCCCGACATAGGTGCAGATGAGTTTAACGGAATAGCGGTCGGTGTAGAAGAGGAAGAAACACTTCCAACAGAATTTGCAATGCTGCAAAACTACCCAAACCCATTCAACCCAAACACTTCAATCAGTTGGCAGTCGCCAGTTGGCAGTCATCAAACAATAAAAGTATTTGATGTCTCGGGAAATGAAATCGCCACTCTTGTTGATGAATACAAACCCGCAGGAAGGTATGAAGTTGAGTTTGATGCAAGCAGGTTGGCAAGCGGAATTTATTTCTATCAATTACAGGCTGGAGAATATACGGCAGTGAAGAAGATGATATTATTAAAATAATTTTCGGTTGCTGACGGTTAAGGCTTATCCCCAGGCCTTCTGTCGGGACTGACCCCGGCGCAATCGCGCCGGGAGTATTATTTTATTTTTTGTTGTTACTTGTGTGTGTTGAGGGCGAAGCAGAACCGATAATACCTCATTAAAAGTATAGCGTTTACAAATTACGGTTGCTTTTAATTACATCCTGAGAATCCGGATCGCTTCATGAAGAACTTAAATAATATGAAATTGACTAACACAGTTTATTAAATCATTAAACTATTTTGATTGATCATGATTGGTAAAAAGATATCTCATTATACTATATCAGAAAAACTCGGCGGCGGTGGAATGGGTGTTGTTTATAAAGCCGAAGATACAAAGCTGCGCCGTACGGTAGCGCTTAAATTTTTACCTGCATCTTTTTCTTATGATGAAGAGGAAAAGCAGAGATTCTTATATGAGGCATATGCAGCTTCGTCAATCCAGCATCATAACATATGCAACATACACGATATTGATGAAACCGAAGACGGTCGGCTGTTCATTTGTATGGATTGTTATGATGGAAAGACATTAAAACAAAAAATTGCAGAAAGACCGCTTACGATACATGCTGCTGTAGATATTTCTATGCAAGTGGCTCACGGACTGTTAAAAACACACGAACAAAAAATTATACATCGTGATATAAAACCTGCTAATATATTTGTTACCAAAGAGGGTACTGTTAAAATACTGGATTTTGGCTTAGCAAAACTTTCCGGTCAGGTAAACATCACAAAGATGGGCTCAACCATTGGTACAGTTGCTTATATGTCGCCTGAACAAGCATGCGGTAATAGTGTAGACCACAGAACAGATATCTGGTCATTAGGAATTGTTATGTATGAAATGATAACAGGCAGGACACCATTTATTAACGATTATGAGCAAGCCGTTTTATATGGTATTCTAAATGAAGATCCTGAACCTATTACATCTTTACGCAGCGGTGTACCTATGGAATTAGAGAGAATTATTTTCAAAGCACTGAGTAAAAATCCTGAAGACCGCTACCAGCATATCGAAGAGATGATTGTTGATTTGCGAAATATTAATGTCACCGAACAAAGGACATCTTTACAAAAATTTAATTTTAATAAAAAGAAAAAGTCTAAAATTACTTTTTATTGGTTTGTTGCAATAGTTATTCTGCTTATCCTTGTTTTTATAGTGTGGAACGTCATTGAAAATACAAACACGAAAATGGAAAAGAGAAAATTTATTGCTGTCTTACCCTTTAAACCTATAAGTAATTCAGATGACAATAAAGATTTTGCTGATGGTATACACGATGATATTATTATCCAGCTTTCTAAAATTGGTGAATTAAAAGTAATTGCAAAAAGTTCTGTTATTGAATATCAGGGGACCGATAAAACATTAAAGCAAATTGCTTCTGAACTTGGAGCCGGTTCCATATTGGAAGGGAGTACACGTAGAAATAAAGATTTAATTCGTGTTAACGCACGCCTTGTTGATTCGGAAACTGGTGAAAATCTTTGGGCTGAAACATATGACAGACAATACAAGGACATTTTTGAGATACAGAGTGACCTTGCTCAAAAAATTGCAAATGCACTTCAAATAAAACTTGGTGCAGAGGAAATAGTCTCTCTCCAAACCGAACCAACAGAAAATATGCTTGCCTGGGATTATTTCAGAAAAGGAAAATATTTTTGGGAAGTATCTTACAATTTTGAGGGTAACATTAAATCCGCTGAAATGTTTACAAAGGCGTGTTCTCTGGATACCAGCTTTACTCTTGCATGGATATTTCGCTCAATGGCTTATAGTGTTGTGGCAGGACAGAGTCCTTCGTTTTCTGAAAGATTAAACTATATCAGGGAAGCCGAAATTTCGCTTCAAAAAGCTTCTGAAACCGGGGAGAAGATACCAGAATATCATGTAGCAAAAGCGCATTACTATTATCATATTAAAAATGATTTGGACTCTGCGATTATCGAAACAGAAATTTCTGATAAAAAAAGACCAAATGATTCCAATACATTATACTTCTTATCAATCTTAGTTTCAGATAAAGGCGATTGGAAAAGAGGTTATAATATTTCAGAAAGAATTTATCAGCTTAATCCTAAAGGCACAGGCGGATCATTACTTGGTTCCTGGAGTGCTTTTGGACTGGGACTTTACAATGAATCAGAAGCATGGGCCGATAATCTTATTAACAACGATCCGGAAAGCGGTCTAGGTTATGTTCTTAAGACACGAACTGCTTTACTCGGCAAGGGTGATATCAATCGCGCCCAATCAATTTTAAACGAAGCTAACAAGTTTGCTATCCGCGATACATATCATTTAACAATTCTTCAATACTTAATTCATTTATACAATCAAGAATTTAGTAAAGCTGTTTCTGTGCTCGATAATTGGAATTATCCAATCAGATATTATTTCAAAGGCATTGCATTAAAGCTAATGAATAAACACGATGAAGCAGCATTATATTTTGATTCATCAAAGGTTATTTACCTGGACCTATTAGCTAAACACCCTGATAATAAAAAAGCAAGACTCAGGTTAGCTCTATCATATGCAGGCTTAGGTGATAAATCAAATGCATTGCAGGAAATGGCACAAACCACCGAAGACTCCAGAAGACAACTGGAGATCGATTACCTGTATTTTAACATACTGATAGGTGAAAATGCAAATGCAGTACAGTTATTAAAAAAATTCATTCAAGAAAGAACCGAGTTAACTACCTTTATGATCAATAATGATCCGCGTCTGGATGCTTTAAGGGAGAGAAGTGATTTTAAAGAAGTAATAAAAATGTGTTCCGATGGATGAGAATAGAATTATTATATATTTAAACTAAACCAGGAAAGAAATCTTTGAATAAAGATAATAACATATTAAATGAAATTATTGAGATTGCATCAGTCCTTAATAACGAAACAACATTTGAAGAAATGCTGCGCTTCATTTCAGAAAAAACATTGAGAATGTTCGACTGTGATTATGTTCATATCTCAGTTCTTAATCCGCATACACAAAATACTGTAAAAACCGTAATAAAGGATGAAAAAGTTTCTGATTCTGCTTCAATTCATCTGATCAATCTAAATATATCAGGATGGGTACTTAAAAACCGGAAATCTTTTATAACAAATAATCTTTCTGAAGATAAAAGATTTAACATTGGTTTGTTTAAAAACTGCGGTATAAATTCAGCAATTGGTTCGCTGCTTCTTACTAACGGAAAACCAATCGGTTTGTTATTAATTCTAAGTAATGGTTCAGGCAGAAAATTTGATGAACTGGATGTTGAGAATGCAAACAAGTTATCAGCGGTTATATCCCCATACGTAAACAGAACTGATAAAATTCACCAGTACTTTAATTGTGTTCTGCCGGAAAATGAATTACTTACTAAATATTCGAAACTGGGGCTGCTTGGAAAAAGTAAGAGGTTTATTGATCTTCTTAAATCAATAGAATCAGTTGCCAGATGTGATGTCAGGGTACTACTTGAAGGCGATACCGGAACAGGAAAGGAAGTTGTAGCAAAAGCTATTCATAAACTTAGCAGCAGAAGTGAGAAGAATTTTATGGTGTTAGACTGCGCTTCAATACAGGATAATCTTATTGAAAGTGAGTTGTTTGGCCACACAAAAGGTTCATTTACAGGAGCGGTTAAAGACAGGCCGGGCATTATTGAAGAAGCAGACGGTGGTACATTATTCATCGATGAAATAAATCATCTTCCACAGGATATGCAGGTAAAATTTCTAAGATTTCTTCAGGAAAAAGAATTCAGACCTTTGGGTTCTAATCATGTTAAAAAATCTGATGTTAGAATAATAACTGCAAGCAGTATACCCTTAAATGAACTTGTTAAAGAAAATAAAATGCGCGAAGAATTGTTATACAGATTAAATGTATACCCAATCCGTATTCCCTCGCTAAACGACAGAATTGAAGACATTATGTTGTTAGCAAATCACTTCGTAAAAATTTTTGCAGCAGAACAGAACAAAAATATTGAAACATTAGACTCAGAATTAATGGGAGATATGATACATAAAAACTGGGCTGGTAATATACGTGAACTGGAAAACTTTATTGAACGATTAGTTACTCTTGCTCCGGCAAATGAAAAAATAATTTTAAAAACCAATCTGCCTTCTGAGCATTTAGAAGAGATAAACAATGCAAGAAATCATGAACTAACTTCTGGTTCAAAACTGACTCTGACAGAAAGACTCCAGGAAACTGAAATCCAAATTATAAGAGAAGCGTTGGTAATGCATTGCTGGAATCAATCCAGAGCTGCAGCCTCACTTAACATTCCTGAACAGACCCTTAGATATAAAATGCACAAACTCCATATTATAAATCCAGCTAAATAAACCTGCTGTTTAAATGAATTCATGAAGTTTTCAAAAAATTAACTCGCAGATAACTGCGATTCGTAAAATTCTGCGAATTAAAATCTATTCAATTATTACAGAGCATTCGTTTTTTATCAATAATCGAAGTTTAAGAACAAATGTTAATCGGCACCGCTTTTGACTTATCTGTTTCCCATAATATTAATTAAATAAAAAGGAGTGTGTCATGAAAAAGTTATTTGTTCCTTTAGCAATTCTTCTTGCCTGTACATTTTTCGGATGCCAGGAGAATCAGATAACGGACCCGGTTTTACAATTAGATAAAAAGGCAGAATTGCCTTCCGGTGGATGGATAAAACTCTGCTGCCCGGTGCTTGATCCCTTATCCGGTCCCTGTGAAGTCAGAGGTTCAGTTTACTATAAAATATCTCAGCCGATTATTATAGCCGAACCAAATTTTGTTTCAAAGCAAGACTTAAAGGTTAAAATATCAATTATACTTGAGGGAGAATTATGTGATTTACTTGCACTATCAAATCACGATCGCTGGTCTATTAATGGCAAAAGTGAACACAGCCTATACTTCACACAGGATGAAATTAAAACTGTTTATAAGATATATCCGGTTTCTAACAGAAAGGACATTGTGCTGGCAGTAAAGTACGTTGTGGAACGTGGTAAGGTAAATATCAGCAGTTTATCACTGAGACAAGTTTTTAACAATATCATAACTGCTTATTAAAAATAGTGAATTAAAGTATCCTAATGTGCTAATCTATTCATTAGAGTTAAAAGAACTGGAGGTAATCTGAAAATCGATCCGGTTTATATACAGGGAGATTGATTTAATAACACTGTAAATTAAATATTAATTAAAAAGGAGTGCTCTATGAAAAAGTTATTTGTATTTGCTGGTGTTCTTTTTATGCTGGCAATATTCGGATGCCAGGAGAATCAGGTAACCGACCCGTTGGTTTCAGCTATTAATAAAACAGAAGCATTACCTTCAGGACAATGGATATCACTTAACTCACCTCTGCTGGATCCTACCTCAGGTCAATGCATTCTTAAAGGATCTGTCTACTGTAACCTTAAAGAATATGTCTCTGTGTCTTATCCTGCAATAACCGAAGATGTTCCATCCCGCTACCTATTAAGAATAATTATTGATGCAGAGTTATGTAACGTAACCAACATTCCTTTTAATCGTAACTGGATCATTAAAAACGAAAGTACATTCAGATTCACATTGAAACCGGATGAAGTGATTACAATTCACAAGTCATATCCGATAGCAAACCGTGAAGATGTAATGCTTATTGTAAAATATGATGTTGCTGTAAAAGGAGTGAGCATAGCAAGTATGTACTTATGTGAAATATAATAGACAGTTGGCAGAACTAAAATTATGAATATAGAAATTTTCGTATTGCTTAATAACAATTAATTTCGCCCGGCGATTTTTAGCGGGCGAATTGATTCAGAAAGTATTAAAATTAAAAATGTTTGCAAGGAGGTTGTTGTGAAAAAAATATTTTTGACTCAATTATTTATTGCATTCTTTGTTCTTTCAGGATGCACGGAAAATAATATTAGTGAACCCGAAACAAAACTAACCAAACCATACCTTAATACTATCAAGGAAAATATTCCTGTTTGCTGTCTGGCAAATGATCCTTTAAGTGGTGCCTGTAATGTGATCGGAAATGTTTCTTATGTACATCAGATTTTATCAGGACCTGCTAATGAACGGGGGGTTTATGTAATTCAGATTAATCTTGAAATGAATACTGAATTATGTGATCTGCTTGGAATGGTACACCCTGCATGGTCCGTTACAGGGAATAGTGAGGATATTGTTTATGTAAGTGAAGAAGGAATTGTAATACTCGAAAAAAATTATCAGATCTGTAACAGATCAGATATTAGACTTCATGTACAATACCTGATAACTACCAATGGACTTGGAATAGCAGCATTATCAATTGAGTCAATATTTACTTCATTTGATATGCCCGGATAAATTTTCTTTTCAATAATGAATATTATCAGGTTGAGGGAAGACATATAGCATTATATAATTAATCATACATAATCAAATTGATCTTACATCTCTGTTTTTAAATAAGGAAATACAAGTATGCCACTGGTATTGAACTATTGTAAACACGGGGATATTCCGGATGAATTTTACCTTGACCAGAATATCCCTAACCCATTTAAAGAGAATACAACTATCAAGTATTGTGTGCCATGCAAAACCAAAGTGATATTTATAGTCATCAATTCTGAAGGAGAGGTTGTTGAAAAATTAATTTCAAAAGAACAAATAGCCGGATTTCATGAAGTAAATTTTTACGCTGGTGGTTTATCAGCAGGGACTTATTTCTACCAATTAATAGCTGACAAATATTCAAGATGCGAGAAAATGGAATTAGTAAAATAAATCTGGTTTGATTCTCCTGAAAAGCACAAATTAAACATAGGAAGTATTTAATAATGAGTTATTTTACTTCACTATTGCTGGTTTTAATTTTAAATAGTCTGCTCATTGCTCAAACGGATGAGCCCGGATGCGCTACCTTATACTCTGAGGAAACAGAGGATTGGTCTCAGCGTGGCGGGAAGTATTTAACTTCATTAGGTGAATTGAAAGTGCTGGTTGTATTTGCCAAATTTAAAGACGATCATTCCCTGCATAATTATTGGCCGGCTTCTTCTTATCCTGAAGAAATGGAGATGGTCATAGATTCGAATATCCAAGCAGGATCAAGCCATTATCTGAATCTAACAAACTATTATCGTCAAATGTCATTTGGTAATTTTAAGGTTACCGGCAAAGCAGTTCTTGCAGAAACGCCATATCCGAAAGAACATTACATTCCCTTAAATGGAAATTATCCCAATAGATCACTAGCCAATACAGATATCCTGAAAGTTATTGATGATAGAGTTGATTACGGGGAATTCGATAATTGGACTTACATAAGTAATTACTACCATAAAAATGCACCTGATGGGATTGTTGATATGATTATTATTATCTGGCGCGGCCTTGTTTTTGCAGATAACTGGTGCGGAGAAGCATCGTTGGGCGGGGGTGCAGAATTTTTTGTTGAAAATAATCTGCTAAGAATTAAGATGGGTTACGGAGGTTATCCGGGAGAAGGCATATTTGGTTCAGGAGTTACTGTTCAGTATTGGGGCGAAAGGAGTCGTGAACGGAACTTCAAAGTTATTGTTCATGAGATTGCTCATTGGTTAATTAATTCTGAACATCCTTATAGCTTAGTAAATCACAGCTTTTGGGGCATGCTTACATTAGCAACTGAAGGAATATGTGCCAATTCATTTGAGCGTGAAAGAGTAGCCTGGTTAAATCCGCATTTGATTGAGGGAACAATCTTAAGTGCACCAATAGGTGATTACGTCACAACACCATCATCGTATAAGTTTCAACTGGATAATGGTTATCCCGGTGAAATTTTTTTCTTTGAAAACCATCAGCAAGTAAGCATTTATGATAACATTACATCCAATATAAATGATAGAGGTATTTTTGTTTTACACTTTGCTCATAAATACTATATGGGCGATTGTGTTCGATTAATAACTTCAAACGGGTTCTGGAATTGGGAATCCCCTTTCACAAATAATTGCTGGGGAAATTTGCTTCCTTCATTTAAGAAGGCGGATGTGAACAGAAATGGTTTCGGCAACAGGGACAGGATCATATTGTCCGATACATGTTCTGGGTTTTTATATTCATTTATTAATGCTTATGGTAAAGCCGAATGCAACGACTGGTTACATGGTTATAATTTTAAAAATTCTTTTGACACTTCATATAACGATTTGTTTTCTCCATGGAGCAATCCCCCTTCTAATAAATGGACCGGGCAGCAAACGGATTTTTCAATGCAGGTAGTTAATAAAAATGAAACTATTGTTACGGCGAGGTTTATAACCCAAAATTCGATTGGATTGAAACCTTCAAAACCATTTTTGAACTGGGATCCTGCAATTCCAGATTCTAATTATAAATTCTTCTGGGTTTATTTAGCGTGGGGTGCAGATTTGTGGGATAAAAATCCCATTGAACCAGATGTCACTTGTTCTGAGTTGCAAAGAAAATGCGGACCTGAAAATTGGATTACAGTATATAGCGGAACCGACAGAGTTTGGTCCGACAGCAATGTTATATATAATTATGATAATAATGAATCGGTTTACTTTAGAGTAAGATTTCGTGATAGTCAGAATTACTGGTCTTTGTGGTCAGAAATTTATGATACTAAAACGATTATTCCTTCATTAATTTCATCCACCGTGTCAGGGGAAAAAATTACTTCATTTCCGTATGATTATATGTTGCTTCAAAATTATCCCAATCCCTTCAATCTAATCACGGTAATCAGTTATCAGTTACCGGTGAGCAGTGATGTAACGCTAAAAGTTTTTGACATACTCGGCAACGAAATCGAAACACTAGTTGATGAATACAAACCAGCAGGGAAGTATGAAGTTGATCTCCAGTCGGCAGTTGGCAACAGGCAGTTGGCAAGTGGAGTTTATTTCTATCAATTACGTGCGGGGGAATATACAGCAGTGAAGAAGATGGTATTGATCAAATAGTATCATATGACCAGAGGAGAAGCTAAGTAATTATAAATAAATAGGTTAAGAAAGAACAAAAAGCCATAAGGGAAGCGAAAACAAATCGTTTCCCTTAAAATAAAGAATTAAAATTAAGGTTCAATCAGAGTTTTCATTGTTCTTTGACAAGTTGTTTTTAAGTTTAACCGGCAAAAGATCAATAT
>JAWOIK010000344.1:0-4458 GCA_046484705.1 Ignavibacteriaceae bacterium
CAAAACAGTTCTCTAACAAAGTCAGTTATCCGGTTTTAATCCGACCAAGCTATGTATTAAGCGGTGCTGCAATGAGTATTGTTTTAACAGAAGATGAACTTGAACTCTATCTAAAAAAAGCAACAGATCTTAATACAGAACATCCGGTTGTAATAAGTAAATTCATTACAGATGCTCGTGAAATTGAAGTTGATGCAGTAGCAACCGAAGGCGAGCTTTTCTGTTACGCAATTGCAGAGCATGTTGAAAATGCCGGAGTGCATTCGGGTGATGCAACCATTGTTCTTCCTCCTCAAAGAACATATCTCGAAACAATGCGGCGCGTAAAAATGATAACCCGCGAAATTGCGAAAGCTCTTGAAATAACGGGACCATTTAACATTCAGTTTATTGCAAAGGACAACGACGTAAAAGTAATTGAATGCAACCTGCGTGCATCAAGAAGTTTTCCGTTTGTTTCTAAAACTCTAAAGATAAACTTCATAGAAATTGCAACAAGATTAATGCTTGGTGAAAAAGTCCCGCATATTGATAAATCATCTTTTGATCTTGACTATGTTGGAATTAAAGCTTCACAGTTTTCTTTTACAAGATTGAAAGGAAGTGATCCCGTTACCGGTGTTGAAATGTCTTCAACCGGAGAGGTTGCCTGTCTTGGCGATGACTTTAACGAAGCCTTCCTTAAAAGTGCAATTGCCACCGGATATAAAATTCCACAAAAAGGTGTTTTACTTTCCACCGGAACTTTAAAAAACAAAGCTGAACTGATCGAAGAACTGAAAATTCTTCAGCAAATGGGATTAAAATTTTACGGCACAAAAGGTACAGCGGATTTCTACAAAGAAAATGGAATTGATGTTGAAGTGCTTTATCGTCCGTTTGATAACCAGGAACCTTCCATCTTATCATATATGGGTGATGGTAAAATTGATATGGTGATTAACATCCCTAAGTCAGCAGAGAAAGTAGAGCTTGACAGCGATTACATCATAAGAAGAAAAGCTGTTGATCTGAATATTACTTTGCTTACCAATATTCAGATTGCAAAAAGGTTTATCCGCTCACTCGATCAATACAAACCGGAAGAGTTAAGAATTAAAAGTTGGGATGAGTATGATTAACAATAGATAGAATATTGGAATTGAGTCTATACTCTTTTAAACTTTTTAACAATCACCGGTAATGAAATCATTATAGCCAGTAATGCGTAATAAAATTTTTCAGGATAAATGAAGGCATAATAAATTATAGATATCAGTGCGATAACGTATATAATTTTATAAACAATATTATCAATATATCCTTTGGCAAATATGCTTATTATAAGTAATATGCTAAGAATAACAATAAAAATGATTTCCATAATTATTCGACCTTTAAAATTATTACGGCACTAATTTACTGCCATCAGAATCATAAACATAAAGTGCATTAACAGGACAAACCGAACATGCCTCAATTATTTTTTCCTGTGCTACTTCATTATGTACATTTTTAAACTCACAAATACGATCATCATCAAGTCCGAATAATTCAGGCGCGGCGGTAATACAGTTTTCGGAGGCAATACAGGTTGTTCTGTCGATCTTAACATTAAGCCCTGCTATTTTTTTCTCAATAAACTTTTGCATTTCCCTCTTCCTTATTTGTTTTGTTGATAAAGATAAAAAATTATAGTTAAAAGTAAAGGGATTTGTTAAGATGAAGATTTTTATGAAGTCCTATTAAAATTCATTAAAGTGAATTTTTGACTTTATATAAATAATCCGCCATATCTTTATATATGATTTCCATTGCCATTCAACTGACGGATACTTAATTTTTCCTGGGAACTTTTTAACAACAAACTCACGGAGATCCGATGAAGAGTTTTACACTTATTCTCTCGTTACTTCTTTTAACATCCTCTTTTGCACAATGGAGAGTTCAGAATCCGCATCCTACACCAAACACAAGTTATATTGGTTCAGCTCCTTCTGCCGACAGATACATAACCGTAACCGGACAGGGTGAAGCAGTGCTCACTCACGACGGCGGAGCAACCTGGAATGTTGTACAAATCGGTGGTGATGGTATTTACAGAGCCGCATATTTTTTAAATGATAACCTCGGCTGGGCTGTCGGTTCTTTTGTTGAACGACTTCACAAATCAACTGATGGCGGCTTAACATGGACACATCAAGCCAACGCACCTGATACAACAAAGTACGATGTTTTTTTTATTGATGAAAACATTGGCTGGTCAATCGGCTTTAACGGATTCATCATCAAAACAACTGATGGCGGAAACAACTGGTTTTCACAAACCAATACATCAGTTACTTCGCAGACTTTATATACTGTTTATGCAACTGACATGAACACTGTGTACGTTGCAGGAAATAATGATGCTTTTATAAAATCGACAGATGGCGGAAATAACTGGACACCTATGTCAACCGGTTTAGGAACTACTACAAATTTCAGAGGATTTTATTTCCCGCCAACCGGAACAGGACTAACTGGATTTGCCGCAGGACACCGTAACAGAATTTTAAAAACCGTCGATGGCGGAGCGTCATGGACAGCAGTTTATGATCCGGGTGGAACTAATCAACTTTGGGCAATTGATTTTAATTCTACAGGTGAAATAGGACTCGCCAGTGGTGCTGCGGGAACCGTTCTAAGAACTACCGACAGCGGTAACACCTGGACACCCGTTGCCGGTTTGCCAAATGTTATTTACTACTCCGTAAGGTTCGGAGCCGATAACGCAGCTTATCTTTCAGGCGGCAGCGGATACTTCTTAAAGTCAACTGACGGTGGTGCTACCTGGCAGGAGCTTGGCTACAGATTTACAACTTCAAGAATTCGTGATATAAGTTTTGCTGATAATGATAATGGCTTTGTTGTAGGAACCGGTTTTGTATATGGTTCAACAGATAGCGGAAATACCTGGAATGAACAAACAGCTCCGTTTGCAGGCGACATTAATGAAGTTGTTGCAGTTACTCCTGATCTCGCCATTGCCGGATGCGACGGTGGAAATGTTATTCGTACGACTAATGGCGGTACAAACTGGGAATTAATTGCAACCGGAATAACCGGAACTAACTCTGATATCCTTGCAATTGATTTTGCCAATGAAAACATTGGAATTGCTGCCGGTTATAATGGAACTGTTGCTAAAACCACAGATGGTGGTGCAACATGGAATATTATTTCCACTATAGTTGGCACCAATCCATGGGACATGCACATGGTGGATGAACTCTATGCGTGGGTTTCCGGAACCGGTGAAAGAATTTTCAGAACCACAGATGGCGGTTTAACCTGGACACAACAGTTAGCGGTTGGCGGACTTGGCACTTACGGAATTTCTTTTGTTGACAGAAACATTGGTGTTGCCGGCGGTACAGGAGGTAACACATATTATACTACAGACGGCGGAGAAAACTGGACTCCCGCACTTACACCTCCGGGAAATACTGTCTGGGGAATTCACATTGCACCTTCTCCCGTTTATGGAAGTGTGGCTATGACTGCCTGTGCAAGCGGATATGTATATTTATCAACCGATGGCGGAAGAAACTGGGAAGTGCAGCCGCGCTTTACAATAAGCACAATGGATGATGTTTGGATGACAGATGCAGCAAATGCATGGTTTGTCGGTAACAGCGGATTGGTTCTTAAGTACACAGAACCGGATAACATTCCCGTCGAACTCGCTTCGTTCAATGCTTCTGTTTCTGGCAATAACGTTAGCTTGAGATGGACGACTGGTAGTGAAATTAATAATAGTGGCTTTGATGTGGAGAGGTCAAAAGTCAAAAGTCAAAAGTCAAATGATTTGGATTGGGAGAGTATCGGTTATGTTGAAGGTAAAGGAACAACCACCGAAGCCACAACTTATTCTTTTGTTGATAATAATTTATCTCCCGGTTCCTACCAATACAGAATCAAACAAATTGATTTTGATGGTTTTTATACCTATTACAATCTAACTGAATCTGTTGAGATTGGATTACCCGATAAGTTTGAGCTTGCTCAGAATTATCCTAATCCTTTCAATCCATCTACTGTTATTAAATATCAGATTCCTTCAGCGGTTAATGTTTCATTGAAGGTTTATGATATTATTGGAAATGAAATAGCAGTATTAGTGAATGAAGTTAAACCTGCAGGTTATCATTCCATTGAATTTAATCAGACCGGATTGGCAAGCGGAATTTATTTATATAAACTGCAGGCAGGATCATTTACTGAAACTAAAAAGATGATGCTGTTGAAATAGTATCATATGACCAGAGGAGAAGCTAAGTAATTATAAATAAATAGGTTAAGAAAGAACAAAAAGCCATAAGGGAAGCGAAAACAAATCGTTTCCCTTAAAATAAAGAATTAAAATTAAGGTTCAATCAGAGTTTTCATTGTTCTTTGACAAGTTGTTTTTAAGTTTAACCGGCAAAAGATCAATAT
>JAWOIK010000296.1:0-4125 GCA_046484705.1 Ignavibacteriaceae bacterium
TATTGGTAAGGACTGGCGTGTCGATGAAACAGTATCAAAACTTATCAGGCAGAAAAAAATTAAAGAGATAATTATCGTTGGAATTTACAACACTCCGGACAGGCTGGATGAATACAGCTGGTCGGATAAAGGTGAAAACTATCTTAAGTTTTTGATTGCTGAACTTAAGCCATTTGTTGATAAGAGTTACAGAACACTATCCGATGCAGATAACACTGCTATAATCGGTTCGTCAATGGGAGGTTTAATTTCTTTCTATGCTGCCTGGCATTTTCCGGATGTATTTGGAATGGCAGGATGCATGTCGAGTTCCTTCTATTATAACAATGATAGAAGTATCCGACAGGTGAAAGATTATACGGGGCCAAAGAAACAAGTTAAATTTTATATTGATCACGGTGAGGACGGATCATTACGCGGACAAAGAATGTTCGTAGAACTTTCCCAAAAGGGTTACGAAATAGGACACGATATTGATTATTTTTATGCTCCTGGCGCAGCACACAACGAAAAGGAGTGGGCGGCAAGAATGGAAAGACCATTGTTATTTTTCTTTCGAAACGGGAGATAGGGTTGATTATGATTGTTAAGCATATCGCTTTTTAATTTAACCGTTGTTTTTTTATGATTACTGAAATATTAAATTATATCCGTCTGTATTTATTAAAACTTATGAAAAGGTGATTGTATGCGATGGAAAGGAAGAAGAGAAAGCTCTAATGTTGAGGATAGACGTGGTCTGTCCCCTAAAGGAATGGTTGGCGGCGGAATCGGGGGTATTGTTATTGTCATAATAGTTCTTTTGCTGGGCGGAGATCCGTCATCATTAATTCAGAATATTCAGACCACAGATCAAACGACTACTTCAAACTATAATGAAACTGCCGAAGAAAAAGAGTTGGCACAATTTGTATCTGTTATACTTGCAGAAACGGAAAGTGTGTGGCATGAAATATTTTCTGATCTCGGTACGAATTATCGGGAACCAAAATTAGTATTGTTCAGCGGAAGCGTACAATCAGCATGCGGTGTAGCTGGTTCATCAACGGGACCATTTTACTGTCCGGGTGATCAGAAACTTTATATAGATTTAAGTTTTTACCAGGAACTTCAATCAAAGTTTAAAGCTCCGGGTGACTTTGCAATGGCTTATGTTATTGCACACGAGGTTGGTCATCATGTTCAAAACCTACTAGGAACAATGGAAAAAGTGCAGCAGTTAAGATCTAGACTTAGTCAGGAAGAGTATAATCAATACTCAATCAGATTGGAATTGCAGGCAGATTTTTATGCCGGGGTCTGGGCACATTACACAGACAGAATTGAAGGACTTCTTGAAGAAGGTGATCTTGAGGAAGCTTTAAATGCAGCCAGTGCTGTTGGTGATGATAGAATTCAGAAACAGGCACAGGGATATGTTGTTCCGGAATCATTCACCCATGGTACTTCCGAACAAAGAAAAAGATGGTTCTACAAAGGATATAAAACTGGTGATATTAGACAGGGCGATACTTTTAACACAAACACTTTATAAAATCTATATCGTAATTATGAAACACTTTTCTACTCTTACTCTTTTTCTTACTCTTACTCTGCTTCTAAATTCCTGCTGCAGAGAAGAGCTGTTAAATCTTACTACAGCAAAAGATATTGTCAAACATTATTATGAAGACGGGCAATTCGACAAGGAACTTGATAAAATTGTTGCTGATGCTAAAAAGCAGTTTGACAAAATTGAAGTAAAACCAAACTCCGCAGTTATTTTTGATGTTGATGATACAGTACTTCTAAATTATGAAGGCAGTAAAAAAATGGGATATGGCTATGTTAAAAATATGGTTGATGAATGGGTATCCACAGCACAGGTTCCTGCAATTCTGCAGGTAAAAGATTTGTATGATTATCTTCTGCAGAGAAATGTAAAAATAATTTTTCTAACCGGCAGGTTTCACGATGAGTATGAGTACACATTTCAAAATCTTATTAATGAAGGCTTTACAACTTTCGATACTTTAATTGTTAGAAGAGCGGAAGAACAAAAACTTCCCGCGATTGAGTTCAAATCAAATGTTAGAACGGCACTGACACAAAAAGGTTATGATATTATCGGCAATGTTGGCGATCAGTGGACAGACCTGGATGGACTTTACAGCGGAACAAAAATTAAAATCCCGAATTATCTTTATATAACGAAACAGTAATTCGGGTAAATAATAATTGTGAAGCATATTTGAATTAATTTATGTTTTACTTTGTTTACCTGAAAATTGCTATAAACATTACTTTCATAATATTTCAAGTATATGCCGGCTTCAGTTTCATAAACTTCACCTTATGAACTATTTGTATAAGGCAAACAATCTCTGGTAGTTCTAAATTATTTCACCCTGATGACTGCTTTTTCTACACGATTAATTTGAAATCCGACTAATATTTTTTTATTCTTCATTATATAAACACATAAAGAGTTTTACTGGGTAGGAATTGTTATGCTGCTAAAAAATATTAAAATAAAAATTAAAGACGTCTGGGATTTTACGGAAAGAGTTTTTGACCAATGGATAGAAGACAGGTGTCCAAAACTGGGCGCAGCTTTATCATTCTATACAATTTTTTCTTTGTCACCATTGCTATTGGTAGCTGTATTTATAGCAGGAGCTTTATTTGGTGAAGATGCCGCCAGCGGGGAAATTGTTGAACAGATAGAAGAACTCGTCGGAAAAGAAGGTGCTGTTATTGTACAGTCAGCATTGGTAAATACAAGATACTCGGCTGATGGACTTCAGGCAATTATATTAAGTGCCATAACCTTACTCATTGGATCAACAGTTGTGTTTGTTGAATTGCAGGATTCACTAAATATGATCTGGAAAGTAAAACGCAAACCAGGAAGAGGATTTTTTCAGGTTGTAAAGGGTATCCTCCTGGATCGTTTTCAGTCATTTGCAATGGTTGTTGGAATAGGATTTCTTCTGCTGGTTTCACTTCTTATCAGTGCATTGCTTACCGCTTTGAACCGGTATCTATCCGATACTTTCTTAAATATGCCATTGTACTTTTTTGATATCAGCAATATTATAATTTCCTTAATAGTTATCTTTGTTTTGTTCATGCTGATATTCAAAGTTTTACCGGATGTACACATAAAGTGGAAAGATGTTTGGGTGGGAGCCCTGGTTACTGCAGTGTTGTTTGTGTTAGGTAAATTTTTAATAGGATTATATCTTGGCAGCAGTACTTTGGGATCTACGTACGGTGCTGCCGGTTCATTAGTAATTTTTCTTTTGTGGGTTTATTATTCCGCTCAGATATTATTTCTCGGTGCAGAATTTACAAAGATTTATGTTGAACGGATAGGCGAGGGTGTTAAAACATCTGATAAATATATGAGATATGAGGAATCACAGCTAAAAACTGAAGGGGATAGTACACCGTAAAATTTATTTAACCACATAAGTTTACCAGATAATATTTTTTCTTTCTTTAAGTAATAAAATATATTTCTCCTTCATCTGATCGGATAAAAAACTTTTATTGATGAGTTCAGCCCATCTTTTAAATTTAATTTCAATGGAATTGAGTGCCTGATCAATAACCTGGTTATTTAATTGCAATCTTTCTTTGCCCCAATATTCAACTACGATATTACGATTTAATTTATTTTTTTTCCCCTTTAGTGGTAAAGCAATTTCTTCAACAGGATTTGCGAGAGATATTGTTGTGTTTATCAAATCATAAAAAGGAGTCAGGGTTACTTTATTATCTTTTGATATCAGTGAAAAATTTTTCAAATGCTGATCTTCATTCCCGATGAGAAAATTAAAAATTATCAGCTTAAACAGTTTAACTTTTTCGATTGCTGGAAATGTACAAAAGCTTTCAATAATCCCGGCAACTTTTTCCATACTGTAATTATATTTTGTGTTACGATTATTACCTGAAAGCTGTGCAAAATCTTCAACTGCATATTTCTTCCCTTTTCCATATCTGTCAAACCTTTTAATAAAATAAGTCAGCTTCTGGTCTTTTGAATAAATCAAACCATGCAGCGGAACATCCAGCACAATTTCTTTTGCAAGCCGCATTGTTAAGTCTTCGTTCTCCGGTAATTGTGGATACATAATG
>JAWOIK010000069.1:0-26453 GCA_046484705.1 Ignavibacteriaceae bacterium
AGAAATTTGTAAATATTCTCAATTATTACAATCGCATTATCAACAAGCATTCCTAATGCAAGAATCAGTGCAAAAAGAACTACAAAGTTCAGTGTTACGTTCATAGCCTGAAGAATAAAAAATGAAATCAGCATACTTAAAGGAATTGCTACTGCAACGAACATTGCATTCCTAACACCAAGGAAAAAGAATAATACAAGAACTACCAGTACAAGTCCTGAAAAAATATTATTCTCTAATTCCATCACCTGTTTTTTTATATCCTTTGAAAGATCGGTAGAAATATAGAGCTGAACATCGGCTGGCAGTTCCTTTTGCTTTTCAGCTATAATAGATTTTACGTTATCAGCAATCTGGATAATATTCTCGCCGACTCTTTTGGTTACATCAATTGAAACAGCGTCATTACCATTCAGCCTAGCAAAGGTCGATCTGTCTTTAAAACCATAATTTACATCAGCCAGATTTTTTACATATACAGGTTGTCCATCGTGAAGCTTTACTATTATATTTTCAATGATATAAGGCTTATTGAATTCGCCCGGAATTCTTACAAGAAAACTTGAATTGTTAACATCAATTGAGCCGCCGGGAATAGTACGGTTTTCATTATTGATTGCATTAATGATATCGTCAAACCTCACATTATAATGGTTTAGCTTATTCAGGTCTACATCAACCTGAACCTCACGTTCAATACCGCCATTAATTTTTACATCAAGAACGCCTGAAACCTTTTCAATTTCATCCTGAAGATCTTCCGCGATATCTTTCAGTTTTACCAGACCATACGGACCGGCTATGTTAAGAGTTAGAATTGGAAACTCTGAAAAATTAATTTCTATAATTTCAGGTTTTTCAACATCCGGCGGAAGTTCCGGCTCTGCTTTATTTACTTTGTCTCTTACTTTCTGCAGCGCATCGTCAATATTATATCCGCTTTCAAATTCAACCCTTATAAGTGAATATCCTTCGAATGAAGATGAAGTAATATTCTTGACTTCACTTATTGCATTGATTTCAGTCTCAATTTTTTTTGTAACCAGAGATTCAACATCCTGAGGTGAAACTCCTATATATGGAGTAGAGACTATAACGAGCGGAATTGAAATATCCGGAGCCGACTCCCGCGGCAAAGTTACATATGCAGAAATTCCAAGAATTATAATTATAAGTACCAGAATAAAAATACTGGTACGATTATCTATTGCTACATCTGTTAATTTCATAATACTTTATTCTTATTCAACAACTTTAACTTTTTCGCCATCTACCAGATTCTGATAGCCGACAGTTATTAATCTATCACCATCATTCAGTCCTGAACTTACAGCGGCAAAATTTCCGGACCTGCTGATAATATTAACTTTGCGCATGACAGCCTTGTTATCGTTTTCAACAAAAACTACATAACCGAAATCTGTTTTTGTAACTACTTCTTCAGGAATTTTAATTGCCGCATCATATTTTTGTTTTTCAATAAATACGTTAGCACTAAGCTCAGGTTTTATTTTGTTATCAGAATTATTAAGAACTATTTCAACAGGAAAGGTACGGTTGGTTGTTGAAATAGTATTTCCGGTATAAGTTATTTTTGCATTATACTCAGCACCCTCCAAATCTTTAAATACAATTTTAGCATTGTCTCCTTTTTTTATAAGGCTGATATAATTTTCCGGAACACCTGCTTCAATTTTTACCTGGTGGAGATTGACAAGCGTTACAATTGGAGCACCGGGTAGCACATTCTCACCTACCTCAGCAAATTTCTGATCTATAATACCTGAAAACGGTGCTTTAATAAATGTTTGTTCGTACCTGGCTTTTATTAATTCATAATTAGCTTTAGCAGCATCACGTTCATATTTAGAATTTAAAAACTGAATTTCACTGCTGACATTTTCCTTGTATATTTGTTCCTGTTTTATAAAATTTATTTCTGCCTTATCATAGAGTGCTTTAGAAGCTTCAAGACTTGCATGAAGTACTTCATTATCAATTTCAAGAATTACATCGCCTTCATTAACAAAGTTTCCTTTGTCTTTATGGAATTTTTCAATCCTGCCACCTTCTGTGGAAGAGAGGAGGGATTGCATATTCGCCTTGGCAACACCAAGTAATGGAATATATTCAACATACTCTTCGGATGTAACCACCATAGTCTGAACATAGACTACAGAACCTTCTTCCTCTTCACTCTTTGCATCACTTCCCTCAGAATCAGAACATGCAATAAAGACTAAAGATGGAAATAACAACAATAATATAAGCCAAAATAATTTTCTCATTTTACACCACTTAATTTTTATATTCATTTAGTTCTGACTGATTACTTAATAACTGATCAAGTTCTGCCTGAAGTATATGATAATCATATACAGAACTGTAATAATTTACTTTAGCTCTTGTTAGTGATAGTAAGCCATCAACCATTTCGAGCTGTGTGCCTAACCCGCTTGCATATCTTTTAACTGATAAGTCATAGCCAAGCTGTGCTTCATCAATTGTCGAAGAGTATGCTTCAATTTTTTTTTCAGTTTCGTTTAATGACAAGGTGATTTCCTGAAGTTTATTTTTTAATAATTTAGATGACCGAAGAAATTCTTCTTCAGCTTTCCAAAGATCTATTTTTGCCTGCTGAACTCTTGAAGTGGTCTGAAATCCGTTAAATATGGGTACACGGAGATTTAAACCGACATATACTGCATTTTTATACCTCCATTGACTGAATGAGCGCGGATCATTTTCCTGGGCAGTTGATGCCCAGCCTGCATTGAAATACAATTCAGGAAAATGTTTTGTAAATTCATAAGATACCGCATCGTCCTGCAGATTTATCTGTAATTTTAATTGCTGCAGTCTGTAATTTTCATTTAACAACATTTCTTTATAATCATTGAAATCACTCTGCATCCTTTGACTATAATTTAGAGAATCATCAATGATGATTTCTGATTCCATATCCAACCCGATAACCAGTTTAAGCAGGTTTCGGGAAAGTATTAAAGATTTTTGTGCCTCTTCCACCTGGGGAAGCAAAGTTTTTACCTGTACTTTAGATCTGACGAGATCATATTCAGAAACTAAACCTGCATTATACAGTGCTTCAGAATCTTTTAAATTATTTTCTGCAAGTTGAACAGAAAGTTTTGATAATTCCAAAACTTCTTCTGAAAGCAATGCAGAGTAATATGCTTTTTTAACATTTACAATTACTTCAGACTCACTGGCGAATACTCCCTTCTCAGCAATTTCAGCATAAACTTTTGCAACCCGGACAGCTAAAAAAACAGCACCTGTGAACAAAGGTTGCTCAAGGTTAGCGCCAAATGACAATGTATTTTCCGTACCTTCAGGAAATGAACCTGTGAAGAATGGTGTTTCAATTGTAATTTCACCTCGCTTTAATGCTCTCCTGTAATTTGCAAATCCTGTTATTTCCGGAAAAATTGCAGAACCCCATGCTTCTGTAACAAGTTCATCTGCTTTTTGTTTGTCAAGCTTCACAAGTTTAAGGTCGTGATTATTCTTTAAAGCAAGATCAATAGCGGTCTGAAGATTTAGGTTAATTGATTGAGAGAAACTATTGATGAAAGTAAAGCAAATAAAAATTAATAATAATCTTATGGTCATAATTATTTTATAATGGTTTATCAGGTTAATTGTTTTTTAAGAAACTTTCTAAGAGAGGTTAGATAACATTTCTGATTAAATTCCTCAAAAGAATGAACGAAAACTAAATAGCAGGATATGAACATCAAAGGTAAAGAATGTGGTTTGATGCACTGCAGTGATAATTATCACAATAAAAAAGGCGCCGATTAAGGCGCCTTTGCATAAATAATTTTATTGTTAACTACTGAAGTTTAAATACAATTGGAATAGAGACCTGTACTTTAACTGCTTTCCCTCTTTGTTTACCAGGTTTGAATTTAGTTTTCTTAACTGCATCCAGAGCAGCTTCATCGCAGCCTGCACCTATCCCTTTTATAATTTTTGCATTGGTTACTGCACCGCTCTCATCAACAAAAGCCAGAACATAAACTCTTCCTTCCACACCGGCTCTTTTTGCAATTTCAGGATATACGATTTTTGATTGTATTGCCTGAATTCCGCCAATAGGTTCCGGCATTTCCTCAACAGCAACAAAATAAACAGGTTCTTCTTCAACAATTTTCTTGTCTTCTTTTGGAGGCGGCGGTGCTTCAATAGTTGCCTCAAAATCAATTTCAGTATCACCAATTTCTATATCTTCAAGTACATCATCTGCCGGTGCCTCAATTGGAATTGGTGGTTTTGGAGGTGGAGGAGGTCTGTCTTCATGTTTCGTTTGTTGAATATCTTCAACAGTAAACAGTTCCTGTGGTCCTTCTAGCAATGTACCTTCACCTTCAAGATTCGGAAAGAATTTGAAAGCAACGATCAGGAGGACCAATGATACGATAAGACTTATCTCGAAATATCGTTTATATTTCGATATCAAGTCTGCTTTTTTAGTTTTTCGTAGTGGCATTTTTTTCTCCAAAGTGGCAATTTTAATGTTGCCAAGTTAATAAATGGCTTTGCCCTTGTCAAATGAATTTTCAGGTAATTTTACTGTGCTGTAATTGAAAAGTTCCAGATTGCCAGTTCTTTTTAATCTAATCATGTTTTATCCAATCTCGAGTATATTTGCTTCGCGATCAATACACCGGCAATTGCACCGCAAAAGTCAGCTATCCAATCAAACAATTCTGCACTTCTTCCCGGAATAAGCATTTGATGAAGTTCATCAAATATACCATATGCAGAAGCAATTCCGGCAGAAATTAATGCTGGGTTATTTTTCAGAACTGAATATTTTTCCTGCAGTGAGAAAGCAAAATACATTAGCGCACTTAAAATCAGGTATGCAAAAAAATGACTGAACTTATCACCTACACCAACAGATGGCATTCGATCAGCCGGGATGGAGGTTGCAATGAGAAGTACAATCCAGTAAATGACTAATGGAATATAAATAAGTTGAATTTTATAGGACTTAAGATATTTGATCAAAACTCTTCCTGATAAAATTGATTGCATTAGGAATATTCTTGATAATATCACCAGCATTTATACTATATTCTGTCTGTTTTTCTATAAGAAGATCGGCAGCAAGACTGTGCAGATATACTCCGGATAAAATTCCTGCCTCAATATCTTTTGATTGTGAAATGAATGATGCAATCATTCCGGTTAGCACATCTCCCGTTCCAAATTTTGCCATCCCCGGATTTCCGGTTGTGTTGATTAATGCTTCGCCCGACGGAGTAAATATAATTGAAGGAGAACCCTTCAAGACAAGATAACTTTCTGTTTGAATCGCAAATCCTTTACCATATGTAAGAATATCCTGCATTATTTTTTCAACCGATATACCAATCATATATGAGAATTCCGCAATATGGGGTGTGAAAACGATATTTTTAAGATTGTACTTTTTATATGCGCCTTTGCCCAACGAAAAAATTGCATCCGCGTCAAACACAACATTTGTATTTTTTCTGATTTTCAAAAACTCTTTAACCGCTTCAACAGTTTCAGCATCACGATCCAATCCGGGACCTATTGCAACTACATCAGCCCATTTAATTTTCTCTTTAAAGCCTTTTACAGCATCCTGCGTAAGTGCGTTAGTTACTGATTGATAATTTTCAAACACAACTTCAGTCAAATTCTTTTGAATCAATTTTCTGGATGATTCCGGGAACGCAAGTATAACCGCACCTGCGCCTGATCTTAAAGCAGATTGACTGGTTAACACGGCTGCACCGGGATATTTACCGGATCCGGCAATAACAAAAACTTTTCCGGCAGAATATTTATTTATAGATTTTTGTTTTACCGGAAGAGAATAAAAAACATCCTCAGGTTCAATTAAATAATCCTGAACCGGATATTTTTGTAAATAATCTCTTCCAATACCAATTTCCTTCAGAACAACATCACCTGAATATTCCGATCCTCTTCCGAAGAACAAACCGCGTTTATAATCCCCGAGTGTTATAGTAAAGTCAGCATCGAAAATTGTACTTCCATAACCCGTATCGGAATTTAATCCGGTAGGAATATCAATGGCCACACGGATAACATCCAGCGAATTTATATATTTTATAATATCCGTTAGAGGTGATCTCAAATCCCCGGTTACACCTGTACCAAGAATAGCATCAAGAATAATTTGTGTGTTTGATAGAAATTTTAAATCTCTGAATGTAGAAAACTTTTTAATTGAGATGTTTTTTCTTTTTGAGGATAATTTTTTAAGGATCGTAAAGTTTATTTTACAATCTTCACTCATATCTTTTTCAGAACCGAGTGAAATAATTTTTACATTGTGACCAAGATTGGACAAATGTCTTGCAACTGCATAGCCATCACCGCCATTATTACCTTTACCACAAATTATTCCGAAATTAATTCGGGAACTATCAATATCTAACTTCGCATGCATCGCTTCTATTACACCAAGAGATGCATTTTCCATAAGCATCGGGCCTTGAATTCCAAGTTCCTGAATTGCATATCTATCAAGTTCTCTTATCTGTGAAGTTGTAAAAAGGGGTATCATATTATCTAAGGAATCCGCTGATCATCTGTATAAATGAGCCTGGAAGAACACCAAGTACTATAACGAGCAACAACGAAACCATTACTGCTGCATATCCCGTGTTACTCTTCTCAAGGACTAATTCTTCCCCGGACGGTTTGAAGTACATTAAGACAACAATTCTAAGATAGAAATACACACTGATAACACTTGAAATAACACCAACTATTGCTAACCATGTTAAATCAGCTTTTATTGCAGAAATAAATACGTAATATTTCCCAAAGAAACCAGCGAACGGAGGAATGCCTGCCAGTGAAAACATGAATAAAGCTAATGCTCCGGCTAATACAGGATATTTTGTACCAAGTCCGGAATAAGAACTGATTTCAAGATTAGTTTCTTCCTTACCTTCAATTAAGGCAACTATACCGAATGCTCCGAGGTTCATGAAAGTATAAGCAGCTAAATAAAATATTATACCGGCAACTCCATCAGGATTGCCAGAGGCTAGCCCTATTGTCATATAGCCAGCATGTGATATTGATGAATATGCAAGCATTCTTTTAATATTGGTTTGAGCGATGGCAACAATACTTCCAAACAACATTGAAAAGACGGCGATTACAGAAAGGTATGGAGTAAACAAATTTTGAGAAGCACCCGTAAACAAAGCAAACATAGTAAAAATAATAGCACTGAAAGCTGCAGCTTTTCCGCCAGTCGAAAAAATTCCGGCTACAGTTGTTGGTGAACCATGATAAACATCAGGTACCCACATATGGAATGGAAATGCTGCAATCTTAAATGAAAATCCTATAAGGAATAATAATGCTCCTGCTACAAATAATATATTAGAACTTAACGAATCAAAGTTTTTAATCAGGCTGTCGATTGAAGTTGTACCTAATGCACCATAAATTAGTGCAATGCCGTAAACAATAAATCCGGTAGCAAATGCCCCAAGCAAAAAATATTTTAATGCAGCTTCATTTGCAGAAAATCTTTTTCTATTAATACCGGCAAGCACATAGAATGAAACGGACATTAACTCAAGTCCAAGAAATATTGTAAATAAATCTTTTGCGCCAGCCATCAGCATCATACCGAGGACAGAAGTCTGCAGAAGGATATAATATTCTCCAAAATCTGATCCATACTTTTTAATGTAGTCTATAGAAAGCAGACAAACCAGTGCTGCGCCGACATTGAAGAGAAAATAGAAGACATTTACATTCCCTCCGGTTGCAAGCATATTCTGCATAACCACAGAAGTGTTCTCAACCGTTGCTATTGCATAAATTCCTGCAAACATAAAAATAATAACAGAAAACCAGGGCAAAAAAGTTTTACTGTTTTTGAAATATAATTCCGCCACTACGGATATAACTATACCCGATCCAATAATTATTAGCGGCAGAATATTATAAAATTCCTGTATGTTGAGTATCATAGCTAATCTATAAAGATTGTGTTTTCGTCAAGTTTTTTAATTGATAATATGTGATTGCCTTCCGGATGAAGTGCAATTTTTTTATGTTCATCAGGATTAAAAATATCTTTTCCTTTTTCAACAATAATCATTTTTATATTTTCAAATTTAGATATATTTTCTTCTATCTCCGGATATTCAAGAAAATATATTTCGGTAAACTCAGGATATTCATTTATATATGCCCCTTTATTTCTTATGCTGAAATCTGTAATTATGTCATTTTCAATTACAATCTTAAGAATATGACATTGAAAAGGAAGTAGTACCCTATTTCCATAATACATTCCGTTTTTATTATTTTTTAAAACTTCATCAATAGTTTGCATATTAAGCCTTCCCATAATAAAAAATTAACCACACTATTGTAAAAATAGGAAGAAGTATTGGAATAGAATATTTAATTAAGAATCCAAAAAAACTTGGCATTTTAATTCCTGCACGTTCACTAATAGATTTTACCATAAAATTCGGACCGTTCCCAATATATGTCATAGCACCGAAAAAGACTGCTGCTACCGAAATTGCAGACAGGTAAATCGGATGTTCAAGTTCAAACTGAAGAACCTGACCAGGAACATTAACATCCAGGTTAAATTTACCCATTTCTGCACTTAAAAAGTTAAGATAGGTCGGAGCATTATCTAAAAAAGCTGACAAAGATCCGGTTGCCCAGTAAAAAATACTTGGCGTTAATGCCTGTCCGTTTTGATTTGCTTCATAAGCAATAAGCTGAAGTGCGGGCATCATAGTTGCGAAAATACCTATAAACAAAAAAGCAACCTCTTTGATGGGTTCAAAATCAAATTCATTTGCGGCAAGTACATCCTTCTGTGCGGTTTTATAAGATAAATAAATTATACTTAACATAATTATTTCTCTTATGCCTATTGGAACCGGGTCAAATGAAGGTACCCAGCTTAATATTGAAGGATCAATAAATACTGATAATATTATTACCCCGAGAAATACAACATTTCTGAATCCTTTGAATTCAATTTTATTTGAGAACTGTTTTTCAAAATCATCGTCGGTTAGATTTTTATGATCCATTATATAAAAGATGAGAATAACTGCAATAATTGTTGGTAACCAAATGTACCAGACATGTTCTACAACCCAGAAAAATTCAACCCCCTTAAGAAATCCTAAAAACAATGGCGGATCACCAATTGGAGTTAATGCACCCCCAATATTGCTAACAATAAAAATAAAAAAAACTATGTGATAAGGTTTTATCCTGTCCTGGTTAATTTTTATGAAGGGTCTTATCAGCAGCATTGAAGCACCGGTTGTACCAATAACGTTAGCAAGTACAGCACCAAATAATAACAAAACCGAATTCAACATTGGTGTTGATTTACGATCAATCTTAATAAGTATTCCTCCCGAAGCAACGAATAGAGAACCCAGCAATGCTATGAACGAAATATACTCATCAAGTGTATGAAGCACAGTGTGAGTATCGCCCAGAAAATACAGATAGTAACTCACTGTAATTATTCCAAGCAATATTGCTACCTTAGGGTAATGCTTCTCCCAGAAATGATGATAAAAAAGAGGACCGGTGGCAATCATACCCAATAAAATTATAAATGGTAAAACCATGATAGGTTCGGGTAGAATTTGAATGCTTTCATTGCCGGCTGCAAATAACTCTATTGGTGAAAACACCATTACCGCCGTGAGTAATAAAATATGTTTTATTTTAAACCGGAGTATTTTCAACGCTTATTTCAAAGTAACTTTAGATGGGTTGAATACCTGGTGTATAATTTTTTCTGTAGTCTTTTCTGACACTTTCAGGAAAGTGCTCGGGTAAATTCCAATCCATACAATAAAAATAAAGATCGGTATCATTACAAAAATTTCCCTTCCATTCATATCCTTCAAACTATTAAGTTTGCTATGCTTAACTTCACCAAGCGCAACACGTTGATACATCCATAACAAATATACAGCAGCAAAGATAACTCCGGATGCGGCAAAAACAGTATACCACCAACTGTCTAACACTGTTGATTGGAACGCTCCGAGAAGGATAAGAAATTCACCGATGAATCCATTCAGCCCGGGTAGCCCGACCGACGATAGTGAAGCAAATAAAAGTGCAAAGGCATAGAAAGGAACTATTTTAGCAATTCCACCGTAATCAGCAATCTCACGGGTATGTGTCCTTTCATAAATTACTCCTACTAAAAGGAATAAGGCACCAGTGGATAAACCATGATTAACCATTTGAATAATTGCACCTTGAACTGACTCCTGGTTCATTGCAAATATTCCAAGCACAACAAAACCCAGGTGAGAAACAGAAGAATAAGCTACAAGTTTTTTCATGTCTGTTTGAACCATAGCCACCAAAGCACCATATATTATTCCTATTACAGCAAGCACAGAAATAACACCAGCATAGTTTAAACTTGCATCTGGAAATAATGGAAGATTAAATCTTAACAAACCATAAGTTCCCATTTTAAGTAATACACCGGCAAGTATAACCGAACCGGCAGTTGGTGCCTGAACGTGCGCATCCGGAAGCCAGGTATGAAACGGGAAAAGCGGTACTTTTATTGCAAAGCTGACTGCAAATGCAAGAAACATCCAGTTTTGGATATCATTAGCAATATCAGGTGCAATTGTATAAAGCTGAAGCAGATCGGTTGTAAAATAACCTGTGACACCGGAAGCATAAACACCAAGCCAGATGATTGCAACGAGCATCAGTAAACTGCCTGCCATAGTATAGATAAAGAATTTGATGGAGGCATAAATTCTTTCCTTACCTCCCCAGATCCCGATAATAAAATACATTGGAATCAGCATTGCTTCCCAGAACACATAGAATAAAAAAAGATCAAGTGAAACGAATACACCCAGCATGCCAATTTCAAGCATTAACATAAAGAAAGTAAACTCCTTAACTTTATGCTGAATACTTGACCAGCTTGATATTAATGTTAACGGCGTTATAAATGTAGTAAGAAGTATTAAAAGCATCGACATTCCGTCAATACCAACGAAGTATGATATATTGAGATTCTCGATCCAGCTAATACGATGTATAAACTGGAAATCGGAAGTTGCTGCATCAAACCCTAAATAAATAATCATCGAAATGATGAATGCCACAGTGGAAAAAAACAATCCAAGATACCTGATCAGGTTTCCACTATCATTTTTTATAAACAATAGAATTACTCCACCAAGAAGCGGAATTAAAATCAGTAAAGTAAGAAGGTAGTTATTTTCCATAATTATACTGTAAAAATAATCCAGAATAATGCAGCAACGATACCCAGTACCATTATCATAGCATATAATTGGGCAACGCCTGTTTGTATTTTTCTAATATTTGCTGAAATAATATCAATTAGCTTAGCTGTTCCATTAATTAATCCATCTATAATCTTATTATCAGTAAATTTCCATAGGATTGATCTTGATCCATTAACAATAGGATTTATTATTGCAGCATCATAAGCTTCATCAACAAAATATTTATTCCACAAAAGGTTATATACTCCACGGAATTTTGAGACGGTATTAGAAGCGATGGAAGGTTTTTTCAGATAAACATATCTTGCAAACGATATGGCTGCCACAGCACCAATAACAGAAAGGATCATTAAAATAAGTTCTTCAGTATGAGAGTGTGATCCGAACAGTGCTAATTTTCTTTCAGCATTTTTAAAAATAGGAGCAAGCCAGTTATGGAATTGATTTCCGTGTTCACCTGAGAATACTTCCGGTATTCCAATAAATCCTCCGATTATAGAGAGTACAGCTAACACCATTAGTGGAATAGTCATTATTTTCGGAGATTCGTGAGGATGTTTATCCTGCCCGAATCTTTCTTTTCCTTCAAATGTAAGAATGTAGAGCCTGAACATGTAAAAGGCAGTCATCATTGCCGTACCTGCACCCAGGATCCAGAAGAATAAACCTCCATTAGCATATGAGTACCAGAGGATTTCATCTTTGCTAAAAAATCCTGCCAGGGGTGGAATACCTGAAATTGCCACAGCGGCTATGAGAAAAACAAGGTATGTTTGAGGCATATACTTTTTGAGTCCGCCGTATTTCTGAATATCCTGCTCTTCATGCATCGCATGAATAACAGATCCTGCACCAAGAAATAATAGTGCTTTGAAAAAAGCGTGTGTCATTACATGAAATATTCCGGCAGTAAATGCACCCACACCCATTGCAAGAAACATATATCCTAACTGACTGACAGTTGAATAAGCCAGTACCTTCTTAATATCATTCTGAACAATACCTATAGTTGCCGCAAAAAACGCTGTTAATGCACCCACAATTGCAATTATAGTAAGTATAGCAGGAGCACTGGCAAAAATAATTGAAGTTCTTGCAACCATATACACACCGGCAGTAACCATAGTAGCAGCATGGATAAGAGCAGAGACCGGAGTTGGACCAGCCATTGCATCAGGCAGCCATACAAATAATGGTATTTGTGCTGATTTACCTGTTGCCCCAATAAATAGGAAAAGTGCTATGAATCCGAATATATACTCAGGAACAACAAAAGTATTTGCTCTTGAAAATACTTCGTTAAAGTTTAAGCTTTCAAAAGTAAGATAAATGAGAAACATTCCGAGTAAAAATCCAAAGTCACCTATCCTGTTAACAATAAATGCTTTTTTAGCTGCATCGGCGGTTGTACTTTTTTCAAATTTTCTATCATACCAGAATCCTATAAGAAGATATGAGCAAAGTCCCACACCTTCCCAGCCCAGGAACAGAAGGACAAAATTATCGGCAAGAACAAGATTCATCATTGCAAATATGAACAGATTCATATATGCAAAGAATCTCCAAAAACTCTTATCGCCATGCATATAGCCGATTGAGTATACATGAATTATGAAACCGACACCGGTTACAATTAAAGCCATAACAAGTGACAGTTGATCAACCTGATATGCAAAACTAACTTCGAGGTTACCTACATTCATCCATGTGAAAAGTGAAACAATGGATTGCCTGTTATCGGCTGGTAATGCAAGTGTTTCAAAGAAGGCACCAACAGTAATTAGAAAAGAAATTCCGATAGTTCCGCTGCCGATCCATCCAATAACTTTTTCATTTTTAATTTTGCTTCCAAAAATTCCGTTTATTAGGAATCCCATCAGCGGTAAAACAACGGTAAGATATATTAACTGAATCATAATAATTGTTTAATCAAAATTTTTCTATAAAACGGGACTTACCATTTAAGAATATTAATTTCATCTATATTAGTAGTTTGCTTCTGTCTGAATAAAGCAATGATAATTGCCAGACCAACAGCAGCTTCTGCAGCAGCTACGGTCATTACAAAAAATACAAAAAGATGTCCAATAGCATTTCCGAGATACGATGAGAATGCAACAAGTGTAAGATTTGCCGAATTCAACATAAGTTCAATGGACATAAAAACAACAATTGCATTTCTTCTGGTTAAAACCCCGGTTACACCCACAAGGAATAAAAATGCACTTAAAATCAGGTAATGTTCGATTGTAACTGTCATAGTATTATTCGAATTTTCTTTTTGCTATTACTATCGCACCGATCGTAGCTGCCAGCAATAAAAATCCGGCTGCTTCAAACGGCAATATATAGTTTGTAAAAAGTTGTGTGCCAATCTCTTCGATGGTTCCTGCTTTCACACTTGCATCAATATCTTTAGCAACAAGTGAGGATGGGTTACCAAGAAATATCATATATACAAATTGAAGGAATACGATTACAGCAATAAAAATTGCAAAGATTTTTACTTTTGGACTACTTGCTAAAAATTTCTGTTCGTTCTCAGGCCTTAATAACATTATTACGAAAAGAAATAACACCATAATTGCACCGGCATAAACTATTACCTGTGCAACAGCAATGAATTGGGCATTCAGAATCAGATATAGCCCGGCAAGTGAAGCCATATTAAGTATAAGAAACAGCGCAGATATTACCGCATTGCTTCTTGTAATCATTAGTACTGCAGCAATTGCTGCAACCGACCCAAAAACATAAAAAAGTATTGTTTCAAGAGACATTTTGATTCTTAATTCTAATTCGTATTCAAATTATATTTAAGGTGTATTCCGATAGATCATTCTTGGAAACGGAATTGCCTCCCGCAAATGATCCAGTCCACAAATCCAGCTTACTGTTCTTTCCAAACCTAACCCAAACCCGGCATGCGGAACAGAACCATATCTTCTCAGATCCAGGTACCATTCAAATGCAGATTGCGGAAGATTGTGTTCCTTAATTCGCTCGAGTAAAAAATCCAGATTATCTTCCCGCTGACTGCCTCCAATAATTTCGCCATAGCCTTCAGGTGCAAGAACATCGACGGCTAAAGCATATTTTTCATTACCCGGTTCCCGCTTCATATAAAATGCTTTTACAGCCGCGGGATAATGATGAACCATTACGGGTCTGTCGAATTGTTCAGAGATAATTGTTTCATCGGCTCCCCCTAAATCATTTCCCCACTCAAAGTTGATTCCATTTTTGTGAAGGATTTCAACTGCTTCATCGTAATGAACTCTAGGAAACGGTCTTTTAACATTTTCAAGTTTGGTTGTATCCCGTTCCAGTACTTTTAACTCTTCCTGTTTTTCTGTTAAGATTGTTTGAACGATATATTCGAGAAACTCCTCTGCAAGATCCATATCATCATTCAGGTCGGCAAAAGCTACTTCCGGTTCAACCATCCAGAACTCAGTAAGATGCCTTCTCGTTTTGGATTTTTCAGCTCTGAATGTAGGGCCAAACGTATAAACTTTACCAAGTGCAAGAGCTCCGGCTTCTGCATAGAGCTGTCCTGATTGTGTGAGGTACGCACTGCCTAAATCAAAATATTGGGTTTCAAATAATGTTGAGGTTCCTTCAACCGCGTTAGGAGTAAGAATGGGTGGATCCATTAAAGTGAATCCTTTGTTATCAAAAAAGTCACGAATTGCTTTTACTATTCTGTGACGTATTTTCATAATTGCAACTTGTTTACTGGATCGTAGCCAAAGGTGACGATGATCTAATAAAAATTCTATTCCGTGCTCTTTTGGTGTTATGGGATAATCGTGAGTTTCATGAATTAACTGCAGATTTGTGGCATCGAGCTCAAAACCACCCGGGGATCTTGGTTCTTCTTTAACTTTTCCAGTAACAGTTATTGAAGATTCCTGACCTATCCGATCGGCTGTATTAAATATATCATCAGAAACATTACCTTTGAAATATACACATTGTAGATAGCCTGTGCCGTCCCTGAGGATTAGAAATTTTATTTTCCCGCTCGAGCGTTTATTAAAAAGCCAACCTTGAAGAGTTACTTCCTGTCCTACAAATTTCCCGAGATCACTGATGGTTATTTTCTGCATTAAGATTATGTAATTTCTTCAAAAATTGATTGTCAAATATAAACAGAGGGTATATAAATACAAAAAAGAAAGAGTAATCAAATTTTGGTGTATGAATTCAGTCATGAATAAAAAACCGCCAGCCAGATGGTTTCTTCATTGGTATTTGTCCAAATAACTTTATGCTTTTTATGAGCGGGAATATTAACGTAGTCACCTGTTTCCAGTTCTAAAATTTCATCATTCTCAAATTTCAATTTTGCTTTTCCATTCAGAACCATAACCCACTCATTTTCATCCTGATCATACCAGAAATTTTCAGGACTTACCTGCCCATTAGAAATAATTCGCTCGATTCTAATATGCTTTGAGTTCAGAATAATTTCGCTTATTTCATTTTTGATGGCTGACGGTATATTTCCTAATATGTTTGATTGTTTCATAAATACCTTCTTTTGTTATACAATTCTAATAAAATCTTATATTATAATCAGAATGCCTTGCAAATTTGATTGCTGCTTGTTAAGTTTTGCCTGTGATGAAACGAAAGAATTATATCGTCATAGCATTCACTCTGATTTTTGCAATAGCAACAACGGGATTACCGCTTTCACTACACTATTGTGAAATGATGAAAAGCACCTCGTTAGATGAGTGTTCAATTTGTATCACTGAGATTGAAACACCATCCTGCTGTTCACTAAAATCAAATGGAGAAAATTTAAGTTCTACAAAAAAATCCGCTTGCTGTGAAACAGTTTTAATTGCCCAGCCGATCGAGGATGATTATTTAATCACGAAAACAGAAATTCAAATCTTTCAGTATAATGCTCAATCGTACTTTCCCGAATTAATAATTGAAAACCAATTTTTAGATAATTCAGATATTCATTTTACTTCACACTCTCCACCGATGCCTGCGGAACATTTATTTATTCTCAACTCAATATTTCTTATCTGAAACACATTTTAATGTAAAGGGATTACTTTGTTTAATCCCCGATAGCAATCTGCTTTATTACTTTATTAATTGAATATTCAGAACAGAAAAATAATTAATTACTAGTAATAAGTGATCTGTTACCTGAACTGCGCATTTAATTTAAAATAAATTATAATTTAACATCAAAAGGAAAATACATGAAAAATTTAATGGTTCTTGCGGTACTAATACTTATTCTAATTTCAGGAACTGCTCAATCAAACATATCTTCAATTACCGGAACGGTTGAATTCAAAGTTTACGGTAATTGTGGAATGTGTAAAAGCAGAATAGAAAAATCACTCAAAGTTGATGGTGTTGAATCTGCAATCTGGGATAAAGATACTAAAATGGTAAAGGTGGTATTTAATTCAGATAAAATTTCGGTTGATAACATTCATCAACTAGTAGCTGAAGTAGGTCACGATACAGAAATGGTTAAAGCAAAAGATGAAAACTATGATAAACTTCATAGCTGCTGCAAATATAAAAGAGAAGAAACGAAGACACAGGATAAAGAAAATCATGAAAGCCACAAACACTAAAGAATGATTGAATGAATGGATGAATGTTTTGCAGTACTCATCTCATTCAGTCATTCATCCATTCACTCAATTAAGCGATTAATTAAGCGGAATACTATTTATGCTAAACTCAATCATAAAATATTTTCTTGAAAACAAACTTGTTGTAGTCCTACTACTGCTTATGTTTGTTGGCTGGGGTATTGCAACAGCGCCGTTTAACTGGAATATTGATTTTCTTCCACGCGATCCTGTACCAGTTGATGCTATCCCCGACATCGGCGAAAATCAGCAAATTGTTTTTACTGAGTGGATGGGCAGAAGCCCTCAGGATGTTGAAGACCAGATTACTTATCCTCTTACCACTTCCCTGCTCGGATTACCCGGTGTTAAAAGTATTCGAAGCACATCAATGTTTGGGTTTTCAAGTATCTACATAATTTTTGATGAGAGTGTTGAATACTACTGGAGCAGAACACGCGTATTAGAAAAACTGAATTCCCTTTCTACTGGTCTTCTGCCGGATGGTATTTCACCAACTCTTGGTCCTGATGCAACTGCATTGGGACAAATATTCTGGTACACGCTTGAAGGCAGAGATGAAAACGGAAAACCATCAGGCGGTTGGGACCCTCATGAACTAAGGACAATTCAGGATTTTTATGTTCGATACTCGCTTACGGCTTCTGAAGGTGTTTCTGAAGTTGCATCAATCGGCGGTTTCATAAAAGAATATCAGGTTGATCTTGACCCGGTAGCAATGAAAGCGCATAATGTTAGTATGATGCAGGTGATGGAAGCAGTGCGTCAGAGCAATCTTGATGTAGGTGCAAATACAGTTGAAATTAATCTTTCGGAATATTATGTACGTGGTTTAGGATATGTGAAATCGACAAATGACATTGAGCAGGCGGTTGTAAAAGTCACCAACAATGTCCCGATCCGTATACGGGATATTTCCAGAGTTAATATAGGACCTGCACCACGCGGGCATAGCGGCTTTCTTGACAAAGGCGGTGTTGAAGCTGTGGGCGGAGTTGTTGTTGCAAGGTATGGCGATAATCCATTAAAAGTTATTCAGGAAGTAAAGGAAAAAATAAAAGAAATTTCTCCCGGTCTTCCCGCTAAAAAACTTGCAGATGGTACAGTGTCCAAAGTTACTATTGTTCCATTTTATGACCGAACCGAATTAATTTATGAAACTCTTGGCACCTTGAACGAAGCAATAAGCCTGCAGATACTCATTACAATAATTGTTATAATAGTAATGGTGATGCATCTTCGCGCCTCGCTTATGATTTCTGCTCTGCTTCCACTTGCCGTACTTATTACCTTCATTATGATGAAGTATTTTAATGTTGATGCGAATATTGTTGCTCTATCAGGAATCGCCATAGCAATAGGTACTATGGTTGATCTTGGAATTATTCTGAGTGAAAATATTCTGCGTCATAAAGATGAAGCGCCTGCAGGACAATCAATGTTGACTACCGTTTATAATGCCTCCACTGAAGTAGCAACAGCAATATTAACTGCAGTTTCCACAACAATTGTAAGCTTCCTTCCCGTATTTACTTTACAGGAAGCAGAAGGAAAACTTTTTGGTCCGTTAGCTTATACAAAAACTTTTGCTTTGGTAGCCGCATTATTAATTACCCTTTTAATGATGCCCGCATTTGCTCACTGGCTTTTTTCTATAAAAGCACGTAAAAAAAGTTATCGCTTTTATTTAAATATTCTCTTAATTGTATTTGGATTAATTGTACTCTTCTGGGTTGCCTGGGCAGGTGCTGTTTTGATCTTACTCGGAATACACGGTTTAATTTTTTATTTACACAAAAATGATCCGGACAGATTAAGTCGAATATCCGGTAAAAGATTTCAATCAACGGTTGATTATTCCGTGCAGCATCACGAAGCAATTACAGTTATTATAATTGCTGCTGCTATTTCCTGGCTACTTGCCGCTGAATGGCTTCCGCTTGGAGTTGAAAACAGCATAATTCTGAACTTCCTTTTTATCGTTTTTATCATTGCCCTTGTGCTGATTACATTTAAAATATTTATTCGATTTTATCCCTCACTATTGGCAAAGTTTCTTGAATACAAAAAAACATTTCTTTTAGTTCCGGTAATAATAATTTTGATTGGGATAAATATCTGGCTCGGCTTTGATAAAGTATTTGGATTTATTCCAAAAACTTTTGACCTGGTTGGATGGAATATTCGCCCAACGTTTTTATGGAGTCCGTTTGTTCATACATTTCCCGGTATGGGTAAAGAGTTTATGCCTTCTTTAGATGAAGGATCTTTTTTGCTAATGCCTACTTCAATGCCTCATTCAGGTGTAGAGGCAAATCTCCGCAATGTTCAGCAGCTTGATATGCGTGTGCAGGCTATTCCGGAAGTACACACGGTTGTTGGAAAAGCAGGCAGAGTTGAAAGCGCTTTAGATCCGGCCCCTGTATCGATGTTTGAAAATATCATTCTATACAAAACAGAATATATGGTGGATGAGAATGGTTACCCAATTCGTTTCAAAACAGATGATGAAAATGAGTTTGTAAGAGACAAAAAAGGAAATCTTATTCCTGACAAAAATGGAAAATATTTCAGGCAGTGGAGAGACCACATTAAATCTCCGGATGATATCTGGAATGAAATTGTAAGCATCACAAATAATATACCGGGAGTTACATCTGCACCAAAACTTCAGCCAATAGAAACAAGGCTCGTAATGCTTCAAACAGGAATGCGTGCACCAATGGGAATAAAAGTTTTTGGACCAACTCAAAAAACCATTGAAGAATTCAGCTTAAAAATAGAACAACTATTAAAAGAAGTCCCTTCTGTTAAGCCAGAAGCTGTTTACGCAGACCGAAGCTTAGGCAAACCATATCTCGAAATTGATCTTGACCGTAATGCAATGGCAAGATATGGTTTAAACATCGGTGATGTTCAAATGTATATTGAAGTTGCTATCGGCGGAATGGGACTGACAACTACTGTTGAAGGACGTGAACGGTTCAATATTCGTGCACGCTATGCACGTGAATGGCGGGATGATCCTGAAATGATGAAACGGATTCTAATTCCCGCACCAACAGGTCAGCAAATACCTCTTGGTGAAATTGCAGAAATAAATTTCAGGCAGGGACCTGCAATGATACGCGGCGAAAATACTTTTTTGGTAGGCTATGTATTGCTTGATAAAAAAGATGGTTTTGCAGAAGTAACAGTTGTTGAAGATGCACAGCGTTTTTTAGAAAACAAAATTTCATCCGGCGAACTTGAAGTACCGCCCGGTGTGAGCTATAAATTCTCAGGCAGTTATGAAAACCAGGTAAGAGCGGAGAAACGTCTTGCGATTGTGGTTCCATTAGTATTGGCAGTTATTTTTTTAATACTTTATTTCCAGTTTCGTTCAGCAACAACTTCCCTTATGATTTTCTCAGCTATTGCGCTTGCATTTGCGGGCGGCTTTATGATGTTGTGGCTTTATAGTCAAGGTTGGTTTATGGATGTTTCTATCTTCGGAACTAATATGCGTGAATTATTCCAGATGCGGAATTTCAATTTAAGTGTTGCAGTCTGGGTAGGGTTCATCGCATTATTCGGAATTGCCACCGATGACGGAGTAGTAATTGCAACTTACTTAAAACAAAATTTCGAAAAACAAAAACCGGGAAATGTTGAAGAGGTTCGCAAAGCAGTTTTGGAAGCAGGAATGAAAAGAGTACGTCCCTGTTTGATGACAACAGCAACAACTCTACTTGCTTTACTCCCTGTACTCACATCAAGCGGAAGAGGATCAGATATAATGATACCAATGGCAATTCCTGCTTTCGGCGGAATGACAATAGCATTGATTACTTTATTTGTAGTACCGGTGCTATATAGCTGGAGAGAAGAAAGTAAAATTAAAGTGAGCAGTTAACCTCACCCCCAACCCCTCTCCTTATTAAGGAGAGGGGAATTTTTAAAAGTCCTCTCTTTGATAAGGAGAGGATTTAGGTGAGGTTGTCTGTTATAATAAAAAAACTAAAAATGCAATTTAAAATGGAAAAACTATTAAAATATTTTAACATAAATAAAATAATATCATCCGGATTACTTTTTCTCTTTATCGGTTTAACTGTTTCAGCACAAACACTTGAAGATTATCTGAAAATAGCCGCCGAAAATAATCCCGGTCTTAAATCAAAGTTCTATTCATATCAGGCTTCATTAGAAAGGGTACCGCAATCAGGATCCTTACCAGATCCTCAGCTTTCATTCGGAATATTCATTGAACCGATGCAGAGGTTTATGGGCAATCAGGTTGCCGAAATTTCGGTAATGCAGATGTTCCCCTGGTTCGGAACTTTAGGTTCTGCTGAAGATGAAGCTACAGCAATGGCTAAAGCAAAGTATGAAGAATTTAATGAACTAAAAACTATGTTATTCTATGAAGTGAAGGCAACATGGTATGCACTCTATTTGCTGCAAAAAGAAATTTCTATTACTGAAGAGAATATAGAAATACTTAAAACGCTTGAAGAAATTTCAATCAGCCGCCTGAAGAGTGGCGAAACAGACGGTACAAGTGGTTCTTCGGGAAGCGGAAAAATGCCGAATGAGAAAACTTCAGGCACGCCGGGAAATTCGGGCAGTATGAGTGGAATGGATGGAGCCACAACTTCGTCAGGTACTAAATCGGGAAACGTAAAAACAGAAAACATGGATAATACGAGTGGTATGGGCAGAGGCGGCAGTATGGTTGATGTGCTTCGTATTCAGATTGAAATAAATGAGTTGAAGAATAAATTAACTCTCCTTAACGATTCTAAACAACCGTTGCTGGCTCAGTTTAATAAATTAATAAATAAATCATTAAACGAATTTGTAAATATACCGGATTCTGTCACTCCTGCACCGCTTCCCGCTTCAATTGCAGAAATGCCGGATAGTATTCGATTAAACAATCCGATGATTCTGATGCTGCAACAAGAGGAAAAAGCTTACATTGCTCAACGTGAAATGAACATGAAAATGGGATTTCCGATGATCGGGCTTGGTTTGCAGTATTCTATATTCAAACAAAGACCGGGTAATATGATGGAAGCAAAAAATATGATTATGCCTATGGTAACAGTCAGTCTCCCAATCTGGAGAGGTAAGTATGATGGAGCAATTAAAGAAGCAGAATTTTTACATTATTCAACAGGATTGAGAAAAGAAGAAACAAGCAACCAGTTAATGGTTAGTTATGAAGAGGCACTAAAAGATTTTAGAGATGCTGAGAGAAGAAACGAATTATATCAGCAGCAAACCCGGCTTGCTCAACAGGTGCTGGATATTCTGCTTGTTCAATATACAACCGCAGGTAGTGACTTTGAGGAAGTGTTGAGAATGCAGCAGCAGCTTCTTGATTATAGATTACGCAGTCTGGATGCTGTAGTTGATCAGAATATAGCCGCTGCAATGCTGGAAAGGTTGATGGGAAGATGAAACTGAAATTTAAAAGAGAATTGCTCAGATTCCGGATGCCAGATACCAGATATCAGCTAAAATTCTATCCGACATCTGGGATCCTGTATCTGGAATCCATAATCCATTCAGATAAACATTTTAATAGGAGGATGATATGAATGAACATAATCACAATGATGGTAGTCAAGAACAACATCATCATTCTGATGAATCTGAAAAGCATAAAGGTCATGAGAAGCATGGTGAACATGACAATCATGTAAATCAAAAAAAAGGTGATAAGCATGATCATTCAGGACATGATAAACATGCCGGACATTCGGTTGAAGGATTCCTGAAAAAATTCTTAATCAGCACAATTATAACCATACCGGTTTTAGCTTTATCACACATGATCCAGAATTGGCTTGGTTTTGAATTATCTTTTACCGGTGACAAATACCTTCTTGGTGCTTTATCAACATTTATCTTTTTCTATGGCGGCTTTCCTTTTCTTAAGGGATTGTGGGATGAAGTCCGCACAAATAACATTGGTATGATGACTCTCATAGGAGTTGCCATAACTGCTGCATGGGCGTACAGCTTTGCTGTAACCCTCGGCCTTGAAGGAATGGATTTTTACTGGGAGATGGCAACACTGATTGATATCATGCTTTTGGGTCATTGGCTGGAAATGAAATCGGTTAAGGGTGCTTCAAAAGCTTTGGAACTTCTTGTTACCATGATGCCGTCATCTGCACACATTATTCAAAATGGAGAAACAAAAGAAGTTAAGGTTGAAGAACTTAAAAAAGATGATGTGGTCATGGTTAAACCCGGAGAAAAAATTCCTGTTGATGGAATTGTAATTGACGGCGAAACGCATCTCGATGAAAGCATGTTAACCGGAGAAAGCAAACCGGTTAAAAAGAAAAAAGATGATAGTGTTATCGGAGGATCTGTTAATGGAAACGGTTCTTTAAAGATTAAAGTTCTGCATACCGGCAAGGATAGTTATCTCAATAAAGTAATCAAGCTTGTAGAAGATGCACAAAAGATAAAATCGAAAACACAAAACCTCGCCGATCGTGCAGCAAAAATACTTACTTTCGTAGCTCTTGGCGGAGGAATTGTTACTTTATTTGTCTGGCTTGCTTTGGGATTTGAATTTGTTTATGCGCTTGAGAGAATGGTTACTGTTATGGTTATCTCCTGTCCGCATGCTTTGGGTCTTGCGGTTCCTCTTGTAGTTGCAATCTCAACAACTATCTCAGCAAAAAAGGGATTGCTTATCCGTAACCGTACAGCATTTGAAAATGCACGTTTAATTACGACTATAGTTTTTGATAAGACCGGTACATTAACCAAAGGCTCGCATGAGTTATCCTCAATAGAAGTAATAGATAATGGTTTCGAAAAAGATGAACTGCTTCGGCTTGCATCCGGTATAGAGCAGCATTCGGAACATTATATTGCAAAAGGATTCATGAAAAAAGTTAAAGAGAAAAGTATTAAAATTCCTGAATCTCAAAAGTTTAATTATTTACCCGGCAAAGGTCTTGAAGGAATTGTAGAAGGTAAGGAAATAAAAGTTGTAGGACCTAATTATCTTAAAGAAAAGAAGATAGAAATTCCTGCCAATGGGAAAAATGAAACTGGAACAATTGTTTACATGTTAATTGATAATAAACCGGTTGGTTATTTCACATTTGCCGACCAGGTTCGTGAAGAATCTTTTGAAGCAATAAAAGTTTTAAAGGATAAAGGAATTAAAAACTTATTGCTTACCGGCGACAATGATAAGGTAGCAAAAAAAGTAAGCGAAGAGCTGAAGATGGATGGATTTTTTGCCAACGTTTTGCCGCATGATAAATTAGAAAAAATAAAAGAGCTTCAGGGTAAGGGTGAGTTTGTTGCTATGACAGGCGACGGTGTAAATGATGCACCAGCACTTGCCCAGGCGGATGTTGGTATTGCTGTCGGCTCGGGCACCGATGTAGCTGCTGAAACTGCGGATATAATTCTGGTTAATTCTAATCCCATGGATATTGCTGATCTTATTTTATTCGGCAGAGCTACTTACAAAAAGATGATGCAAAACCTTATCTGGGCTACAGGCTACAATATTGTTGCTATTCCTTTAGCTGCAGGCGTTCTGTACAACTTTGGAATAGTGTTAAGCCCTGCAATCGGAGCAGTACTAATGAGTATGAGTACAATCATAGTTGCAATAAATGCACAACTATTAAAGAGATCAATGAAATGAATCAATGAGTGAGAAAAATTATATGAATAATATATTTAAAAACAGGATATTTCAATTTGGAATTGTTCTTGCAGCCGGACTCTTTTTCGGATGGCTGATATTCGGCGGCACTAAAACCGAAACTCAAACACACAAGGATGAAGTTACCAAAGAAACTATTTGGACTTGCTCTATGCATCCTCAGATAAGACAGAACGAGCCGGGCAAATGTCCCTTATGCGGGATGGATTTAATTCCATTGGCAAGCCAAAATGGAGAAGATACACAAAGCTTGTTTGTTCATACCATGTCTCCCGAAGCTATGGCAATGGCAAACGTGCAGACTACAAAAGTTACTTTTGTATCACCAGAATATGAAGTTTATCTTACCGGCAAAATTACAGCTAACGAAAAAAAATTAGCTGTGATCACTGCAAGCTATTCAGGCAGAATCGAAAAACTTTTTGTGGATTTCACGGGTCAGACTGTAAATAAAGGTGAGAAATTAGCATCTATCTATTCACCTGAATTAGTTACTGCTCAAAGAGAATTACTTGAGGCTGCAAAAAATAAAATAGTAAATCCATCTCTTTACAAAGCAGTAAGAGAGAAGCTTCGCTTATGGAGGATTACAGAAAAACAAATTGATGCTATAGAATCCGGCAGCGAAGTTATGACTGAATTAGATGTTTATGCGGATGTTCCCGGGATAGTAATAAATCGAAATGTCTCAACCGGTGATTACGTAAACAGAGGCACCGTACTTTTTGAGATAGCTGACCTTAGTACTGTTTGGGTAATGATGGATGCTTATGAAAGCGATCTTCCCTGGGTAAAAATGGGAGGTAAAGTTAATTTCACAGTTACATCAATTCCGGGAAAGGAGTTTACATCAACAGTAACATTTATTGATCCGATTATAAATCCGCTTACCCGGACAGCATCTGTCAGAGCAGAGGCTAATAATCCAGGATTTATGTTGAAGCCGGAAATGTTTGTCAAAGCAAAAATTAAAGCGAAGCTTTCAATTAAAGAGAAATCACTTCTCATTCCGAAAACATCTCTCTTATGGACGGGCACACGTTCCGTTGTTTATGTCAAAATACAAGACAGTGAATTCCCTTCTTTCGAAATGCGTGAAATTGATCTGGGTCCGCGTGCCGGAGATTTTTATATAATAGAAGATGGTCTGCGTGAGGGTGAAGAAGTTGTAACCAACGGAGTTTTTGCAATTGATGCTGCAGCACAGTTAAGCGGGAACTACAGCATGATGAACCGCCCTATAAGTAAAAGGATTTTAGTTCCTGAGGAATTTAAAGTTCAACTGACTAATCTTACAAAAAATTATTTTGATCTGAAAAATAATTTGGTAAAGAGTGATTTTACAAAAACAAGAAATAATGCTGAGAAAGTTTTGCAATCAATTAAATCTGTTAATATGAAAATTCTGGATGATAAAGCCCACCATGTATGGATGGAGCAGGAGAAACAAATAAGAAATTCAGCGGAACAGATATCAAAAGCTAAAGACCTGGAAGAACAGCGTATACATTTCAAAAAATTATCTGATGTAATTATTGAAACAGCAGATAATTTCGGAATAAAAATTAATATGGTTTATGTCCAGTTCTGCCCGATGGCATTTGATGATAAAGGAGCTTATTGGTTGAGTGAGTCTGAAGAAATATTGAATCCCTATTTCGGTGATGAAATGCTGACTTGCGGTGAAGTAACAAAGAAGATAAGCTCTGTGGACAGTTATCAAGAAGCGGGAGACATACCACAGCAGCCGATTGAACATCAGCATTAACAAAGCCG
>JAWOIK010000156.1:0-6111 GCA_046484705.1 Ignavibacteriaceae bacterium
TTAAGAATTATTCTTATGATACTTATTAATATTATTAAAGTTTTAATACGAATGTTTATTGTTTATCAAGACAGGCAGGTTATTTAGATGAAAAAAAAATTGCTTTGGGTAGATGACGAAATAGAATTATTGCGATCGCATATAATTTTTTTAACTGAAAAAGGTTACGATGTTGATACGGTAACCAATGGTGAGGATGCAATTTCAATGGTTAATGAAAACAAGTATGATCTTATTTTTCTTGATGAAATGATGGCGGGAATGGGAGGACTCGAAACTCTAGGCAGAATAAAAGAGATTAACCCTAATATTCCGGTTGTGATGGTGACAAAATCAGAAGAAGAAACATTAATGAATGAAGCTATTGGGGGAAAGATCCGGGACTATCTAACTAAGCCTGTTAACCCCAGCCAGGTGCTGTTAGTATGCAAAAAAATTCTGGAAGGCAAAAAGATTTCAGGAGAGTACGCAGCTAAAGATTATTTGCAGGATTTTAATGAGATCACCCGTTCATTAATGAATAACCTGGATTATAACGACTGGATAAACGTATATCTGAAACTTGTTAACTGGTCTGTTGAGCTTGATCGTCATTCTGAAATGGGTTTAAAGCAAACTCTTACAGATCAATTTAAAGAGGCTAATAAGGAATTTTCAAAATTTGTAGAAAATAACTATCGGAATTGGATAGTAAATCAGAATAGTCCGGATGTTCCTAACTTAACTACAGAAATCGTTGATAAATATGTTGTCAACAATCTTAAAGATGAAGAAACTTCGGTTTTCTTTTTTGTACTCGATTGCCTCAGGTTAGACCAGTGGTTGGTGATGGAGCAGCACTTGCTTGAACATTTCAATATTACTAAAGATTATTATTTTTCAATTCTGCCGACTGCAACACCATACGCCAGGAATTCATTGTTCAGCGGATTGTATCCACTCGACATTGAAAAATACTATCCGAATTTGTGGCAGGGTAATGATGAAGATGAAAAGAGCATGAACAAATATGAAAAAGAACTTCTGCAGCTTCTGTTAGACCGCAGGAGAATAAAACTACGTAATGAACTTAAGTACATAAAAATTATTGACCCGGATGTGGGAAGAAATTTTGAACAAAACATTCATTCATACAAAACGAACCATCTTACTGCTGTTGTTGTAAATTTTCTGGATATGATTGCGCACGGAAGATCCGATTCAGACCTGCTGAAAGAAATAGCTCCGGACGAAGCGGCTTACCGGTCTTTAACAAACAGTTGGTTCACTCATTCTTCTTTATTATCCACTTTACGTACCCTTGCCGGTATGAAGAAAGTGAAGATTATTTTAACAACAGATCACGGAAGCATAAGATGTTTAAGAGGAGCCAAAGTGCTTGGTGACCGTGAGGCATCAACAAATCTGAGGTTTAAATACGGCAGGAATTTAAAGGTGGATGAAAAACATGCCGTTTACATTAAAAATGCACAGGAGTATAAGCTTCCAAGACGTGGAGTTACTATAAGTTATATTATTGCAAAAGAGGATTATTATTTTGTTTACCCGACAGATTATCATAAATATTTATCTCATTACAAAGATACCTTTCAGCATGGGGGCATTTCAATGGAGGAAATGATTTTACCGGTTGTTACTTTGGAGCCTAAATAATTGGATTATCCTTTTGAAAGAATCTGCAGGAGTGAGAAGGATACAATGTATCTGGCTTCAAATTTTGCAAAAACTCTTTCCGGAAATGAAGTTATTGTTTTAACAGGAACGCTGGGTGCTGGGAAAACTTTTTTCATCAAACATGTATGCGCTGAATTCGGAATCAATGATGTGGTGAGCCCTACATTTGCAATTGTTAATGAGTACGATGGAAAATTTCACATTAATCATTTTGATTTTTACAGAATCAATAAAAGCCGTGAATTACTGGAAATAGGTTTAGATGATTACCTCAATAATCATTCAATTACATTTATTGAATGGGGGGAACTATTCATTGATCTTTTACCAAAAAAAAGAATTGAAATAACAATTGAATTTATAGATGAGAATTCAAGAAAGTTTAATTTCAAGAATGATGAATAAACCGATCCTTGCTATTGAAACCTCGGATAATATTTGCGGGGCAAGTGTTTATTTTTCTGCTGAAAAATATTTTTCATCAAAAGTATCCGCCAAATATTCGCACTCAGAAAAATTATTTGAAGTGATTGATTCAGTAATTTCAATATCAGGCATTCATAAAGCCGAAATTGCATTGATTGCAATATCTGAAGGTCCCGGTTCATTTACAGGGCTGAGAATTGGCATGTCTGCTGTAAAAGGTCTGGCATTCGGATTATCAATACCCGTAATTCCAGTACCGACATTTGAAGCCTTAGCACTGCAATTAGCTTCTGTTTATGATGACGAGGAAATCATAATAGCAAATAAAATCAACACTGAAGAGGTCTATTTTGCGAAGTTTCATCTTAAAACTAATAGTTATATATTTACAGAAGAATTAAAAATTCTGCAAAAAAATATACTGGATTCAGTAGTCGGAACTAATAAAAAGTTCGGTAATGCTTTTGGAACGGATAATATAACCTCACCCGATCCGGAATTTATTGCTAAGTGGGCAGAAAAATTCGGTGAGAAATTAATGACTAACGATATAGATAATCTCGAACCACATTATTTGAAAAATTTTATTGTTAAGGAGAAGAAAAATGTTAACTAAAATCATTTCCATTTTATTTTTACTCACTACCATTGCCTGTGCACAGTTAGTGGGTCCTAAAGCAGCAGTTCAACAGAAGGTTCATAGCTTTGGAGATGTAAAACAAGGCGAATCCGTTACAACAAGCTTCGTTATAACAAACAGCGGAGGTGATCTCCTTGAAATTACTAATGTCCAGGCAACCTGCGGCTGCACTGCTGCAAAACCGGATAAAAATCAATTAAAACCAGGCGAGTCTACAAAGATTGATGTAACTTTTAATTCAAAAGGAAGAAATGGTTATCAGGAAAAACAAGTCAGGGTTTCTACCAATGATCCTGATAATAAAGAGATAGTATTAACCATAAAATGTAACGTAGTAACTTCTAAAAAATCAGATTCAAAAACTGAGGCTCCCAGAATAGATTTTCCAAAGAATCAGCATAATTTTGGTAAAGTTCATGAAGGAAAAGTTTATGAGCATACTTTCCAATTTATAAACAGCGGAAATTCAACGTTAAAAATCAAGGATGTTAAAACTTCATGCGGCTGTGCTGTTGCTGAAATAAGTACGAAAGAAATAGAACCGGGAAAATCCGCTTCATTAAAGGTTGAGCTTGACACCTCGAAAAGAAAAGGCAGAATGAGCAGATCGATCACGGTAATGTCGAATGATCCCGAAACTCCAAATAAAGTTTTAACTTTATATGCTGAGATAGAAGGATAAATACACGTTATGCCATGGTTTAAAAGATCGAAAGATAATATTTCACCGGATACTCAGAAAAAAGAACTTCCTGACGGATTATGGGAAAAATGTCCTTCCTGCAGTGAGATTATTCATAAGAAACAACTTGAAATTAATTTGTGGACATGCCTGAAATGTGATTATCATTTCAAAATAGGCAGTGCAGAGTATATCCGGATATTAATGGATAAAGGCTCATTCAAAGAACTAGATAAAAAAATGCGAGCCGCCGATCCTTTGGGATTCATTGATACAAAAAAATATTCTGACAGAATTTCTGATACGATAAAAAAATTAGATATTTATGATGCTGTCCGGACAGGCATGGGTAAAATCGAAGGTAGGGAAGTTGCATTAGGTTGTATGGACTTTCAGTTTATAGGCGGAAGTATGGGTGCAGTTGTTGGTGAGAAATTAGCCAGACTGATTGACAAAGCTTACAAAAACAAAGCCCCGTTATTAATTATTTCGAAAAGTGGCGGGGCACGAATGATGGAAGGTGCTTATTCGCTTATGCAAATGGCAAAAACAAGTTCGCGACTTGCCCGCCTCGCTGATGCCGGCATTCCATATATTTCAATATTAACAGACCCCACAACCGGCGGAACTACGGCAAGTTATGCAATGCTTGGCGATGTACATATTGCAGAACCAAAAGCTTTAATTGGGTTTGCAGGACCAAGAGTTATCAAACAGACTATTGGTAAAGATCTCCCACCGGGTTTTCAAACATCGGAGTTTTTACTGGAGCATGGTTTTGTTGATCTGATTTCACACAGGAAAGATCTCAGAAACACAATTATCAGAATTTTGGATCTACTCGTTTGATTGATAGAAATATTATTGAAATTAAAAGCCGATGTTAAACTACTATCGGCTTTTTTATTTTTATAAAATTAAACAATACTCACATCACCAAAATGGATCTTCTGCAATTTCTGTTTTGTTTTAAGCAATAAAAATCCTGATTCATCAATATCTTCAAACGTTCCGTATTGAATGTTTGTTCCATCCGAAACTGTAATCCGTTCACCAATCATTTTACATCTTTCGCGCCATTCTTTCAGGATACTATTTCCGTTTTCAACTGCTTTATTTAATAATACTTCAAAGTTATTAAGAATTTCAGCAAGTAATCTCTCTCTCTCCACAAAATCATTAATTTCATTTCTTATTGATGTTGGTTCAATATTAAAATTTCCCTGGAAGATGGATTGATTTACATTTATCCCTATTCCAACAACAATACGCTCAATTTTATTTCTACTGGATACCGATTCAATTAAAATTCCTGATATTTTTTTAGCTGATACCAGAACATCATTCGGCCATTTTAATTCTGTGCGGAGCTGGAATAAATTTTCAATTGATAAAGCTATAGCCAAAGTGGCCGAAAAATTTATAAGGCTTATTTTATGATTAAGTTTTTTATTGCCCTTTAGGAGTATTGAGAACGTAAGATTCTGATCTTTCTGGCTATACCATGTTCTGTCTAACCTGCCTTTCCCTTCAGATTGTTTTTCTGCAAGCACAACTGTTCCATTTTGATTGTAACCTGAATTTTTATCCAGCAAAAATGTATTGGTTGAAGTTAATTCTTCTGCATAGATAAAGTTTCTGCCTATAAATTCTGTACTAAGCTTCAAATCAAAAATTTCAATATTAAACACAAATAACCTCTTTTATTTTCTCGACAAATATAGAGAGAAATCGAAAAACTGTCATTAACATTGACAATTGTTATTTATATGCTGACATAATGGCAGTATTGTAAATATTGTCAATCTGATCTTTAACATGTGGTAATGCTGTTAACTAATTATAATTTAATGGTTTAACCAATTGTTGGACTTATGGCACTTTCATTGCATAATTCTAATATTATATAAAATATAAAGCATAAAAGGAGAATTCTATAATGGGAAAAATAATAGGAATAGATTTAGGAACCACAAACTCATGCGTCTCAGTGATGGAAGGCAATGATCCGGTTGTAATTCCGAATTCAGAAGGCGGCAGAACTACACCTTCCGTTGTCGCATTTACAAAATCCGGTGAAAGATTGGTAGGACAGCCGGCAAAACGACAGGCAATCACCAATCCTAAAAATACAGTTTCATCAATAAAAAGATTTATGGGAAGGCTGTACAATGAAGTTGATAAGGAAAGATCGGAAGTGCCTTACGAAGTTGTTTCTGGTGATGCAAACAGTGCAAGAGTTAAAATAACTGATCGTCTTTATTCCCCACCGGAAATAAGTGCAATGATTCTTCAGAAGATGAAAAAAACTGCTGAAGATTATCTCGGTCAGGAAGTAACCGAAGCTGTTATTACAGTACCAGCTTATTTTAACGATTCTCAAAGACAGGCAACAAAAGATGCCGGTGAAATTGCTGGATTAAAAGTTCGGAGAATAATAAACGAACCAACTGCTGCTGCTCTTGCTTATGGACTGGATAAGAAAACATCCGATCACACAGTTGCCGTTTATGATCTTGGCGGAGGTACATTTGATATATCTATCCTGCAGTTAGGCGACGGCGTTTTTGAAGTTAAATCTACTAATGGTGATACTCATCTCGGCGGAGATGATTTTGATCAGCGATTAATTGATTTTCTTGCCGACGAATTTAAAAAACAGGAAGGTATTGATCTTAAAAAAGATCCG
>JAWOIK010000168.1:0-4989 GCA_046484705.1 Ignavibacteriaceae bacterium
GAAGCTAAGGGACAGAATATTGTTGATTTAACACCGGCTGAGCAGACAATTGAACAATCTAATGAGATTATGAAAGAACTAAGTGAGGGTAATTCATGGTCCGGAGAATTTTTAGTTAAAAGAAAAGACGGAAGTATTTTTCCCGCTTATGTAACAGATGCACCAATAATAGATTCTGATGGGAAATTAACAGGCATTATTGGAATATCAAACGACGTCACCGACCGTAAAAATGCGGAGGAGTCGTTGCGTGAATCTCACCAAATTATCGAAGGCATTATCAACTCGATACCCGTAAGAGTTTTCTGGAAAGACAGGAATCTCACTTACCTGGGCTGCAACAATCTTTTCGCCCAGGATGCGGGATTTATCAATCCAAATGAAATAGTCGGGAAAGATGATTTCCAGATGGGGTGGCGTGATCAGGCAGAATTGTATCGTGATGATGACCGCAATATTATTGAGAATGGAAGATCCAAGCTTCTTATAGAAGAACCCCAGACAACCCCTGAAGGGAAAACAATAACACTCCTTACAAGTAAGATACCTCTGATTAATTCTGCCAACGAGACCATCGGTGTTCTTGGAATCTATATTGATATTTCAGAACGCAAACAGGCTGAAGAGGAAATTAAGAAAAGTCACGAAGAGTTAATTAAAACAAATGCTGAAAAAGATAAGTTTTTTTCAATCATAGCTCATGACCTGAAAACTCCCTTTAATGGTTTTTTGAACCTCACAGAATTGATGGCAGATACAACCGAAAAATTTTCTCTCGAAGAATTTGCCGAATACAGTAATATGCTGAACAAAGCAGCACGGAATCTGTATTTGCTCCTGGAAAATTTATTGGAATGGGCACAGATTCAAAAAGGAACTTTGAGCTTCACACCCGGAAATTCAGACCTGTCAAAAATGGTTTCGCAAAGTATAGATACAATCTACCAGCGGGCGTTACAAAAAAGAATTGAAATAATTAATAAAATTAATGATCCTCAAAATGTTTATGCAGATGAAAAAAGTATAAGCACAGTGCTTAGAAATCTTTTATCCAATGCAGTTAAATTCACTCGGATGGATGGAAAGGTTATCGTTGAATCAAAGCTTCTTGATGATGAAACTATAGAAGTTGCAGTGGCTGATAATGGTGTCGGAATATCTGCGGATAATGTTAATAAACTTTTTAAGATGGAAGAAAAAATAGGTTCCATTGGAACAGATGGAGAGTTGAGTACAGGCTTGGGATTATTGCTTTGCAAAGAATTTATTGAAATGCACGGCGGAAAAATCTGGGTCGAAAGCACAGAAAATAAAGGCAGTACATTTTATTTTACACTTCGGGGAAAGAAGTTATATGAAACAAATTGATAAGAACGAAATAGACTTAATGAATAATAAGATTCCTTCAAAAATTAAATTAACCGCTGAAGATGAAGCGAATGAATTTGCCGAAAATATTATTAATACAGTTCGGGAACCATTACTTATTTTAGATAAAGATCTCAGAGTAGTAAAAGCAAGCCGGTCTTTTTATAATTTCTTTAAAGTATCCCCGGAGGAAACAATTGGTAACCTTATTTACGATCTGGGAAATCGTCAATGGGATATTCCACAATTGAGAGATCTGTTGGAGACAATACTTCCGGAGAAAACAAGCTTTGATGATTATGAAGTGAAACACGTCTTTTCAAAAATAGGTAAGCGTGTAATGCTTTTGAATGCACGACAAATTAAAAGAGCTTTTGGAAAAGAAAAAATAATACTTCTTGCTATTGAGGATATCACGGATCGAAAAAAAGAAGAAGATTCTCTTTTTGAATCCAGCCGTATCACCAGTGAGTATCTCGATATTCTTTTAGATCGTTCGCATGTACCAATAATTATATGGAGTTCGTCTTTCAAAATTGTCCGCTTTAACATTGCATTTGAAAAATTATGCGGATATGATATAGCCGAATTAAAAGATAAAATGATAGAAATTCTTTTCCCTGAAGATAAAATCAAATCAACGCTTGAGTTCTTAAAGCATGATATTAACAAAGCCAAAGTGGAAGTATTTGAAATAGATATTTTGACAAAGAATAAAAATATTAAGACGGTTTTGTGGAATTCAGAAAATATTCTGGATAAAGAGAGTGAATTTATCGTTGCAACTATGGCACAGGATATTACAAAAAGGAAACGTACTGAAGAAAAATTGTCTGTACTGGAAACACGTTATCGCAGGTTATTCGAATCGGCACAGGATGGAATTCTTATTCTCGATGCTGAAACCGGGACAATTACAGATGTAAATCCTTTCTTAGTTGAACTATCGGGTTATTCAAGAGAAGAGTTCGTAGATAAAGAAATATGGGAAATCGGATTTTTCAAAGATATAGCTGCAAGTAAAGAAAAATTTTTAGAATTACAATACAACGAATATGTGCGATATGATAACCTGCCATTAGAAACAAACCACGGACGAAAGATTAATGTGGAGTTTGTAAGTAATGTATATTTCGTAAATAATCGGAAGGTTATTCAATGTAATGTCCGGGATAATACCGAACGTAAACTGGCTGAAGATAAATTGAAAACTTCTGAAGAAAGTTTCAAGATTATATTTGATTACGCACCCGATGCATATTACCTTATTGATCTTAGTGGTAATTTTATTGCAGGCAATATTGCGGCGGGTAAACTGCTGGACTATAATAAACATGAATTGATTGGGGAAAATTTTTTCAAATTGGATATCTTATCACCGGTGCAACAAATCAAAGCAGCAAAACTTCTTGCTAAAAATTTAGAAGGTCAGTCCACCGGACCGGATGAATTTGATTTGAAAAGAAGCGATGGTTCAAATGTTACAGTTGAAATTAGTACCTACCCTGTTAAAATAAAAAATCGGGTTGTTGTATTGGGCATAGCAAGAGACATAAGCGAACGCAAGAGGGCCGAAAAAGAAATTACTATGCTTGCTCATTCACTTAAAAGCATAAATGAATGTGTAAGTTTAACTGACATGGAAGATAAAATTATTTTTGTAAATGAATCTTTTTTAAAAACTTATGGTTACGATAAAAATGAACTTATTGGGAAGCATATTTCAAAACTTCGTTCTTCGAGCAATCCGGATACATTGGCTAAAGATATTTCATTTTCTACTTTAAACGGCGGCTGGTCGGGTGAATTATTAAATAAAAGAAAAGACGGAAGTGAATTCCCTGTTTATCTTTCTACAACAATTGTTTATGATAAAGATAAAAAACCTGCAGGACTTATTGGAGTGGCTTCGGATATCACAGAACGAAATAAAATGATAGACGAACTCCGGAAATTATCTATGGCTGTTGATCAAAGTCCAACATCAATTATGATTACCGATACAGACGGCAATATTGAGTATGCAAATCCCAAAGTATCAGAAATAACCGGCTATTATTTTGCAGATCTGGTTGGTAAAAATTCCAGGATGTTTAGTTCCGGCGAAAAACCGAAGGAAGAATACAAACATCTTTGGAATACGATTACTTCCGGAAAGGAATGGCGTGGTGAATTCCATAATAAAAAGAAAAATGGTGAGCTGTACTGGGAATCTGCATCAATCTCCGCCATAAAAAATGATAAAGGAGAAACCACAAACTACCTTGCACTTAAAGAAGATATAACCGAAAAGAAACTGATTGAGGAAGAATTAATTGAAGCAAAAAAAAGAGCTGAAAATTCCGATAAACTCAAATCCGAGTTTCTTGCACAAATGTCGCATGAAATCAGAACGCCTTTGGGTGCAATAGTTGGAAATGTTGACTATCTGCTGGAATCCCAGGTTGAAAAAATGGATGCCGATACCCGGGATTGTTTTGATGGAATTGAACTGGCATCAAAAAGAATTATCAGAACTGTAGATTTAATTCTCAACGCTTCAGAGTTACAAAGAAGCAGCTATAAACCTAATTTTGTAAAAGTGAATCTTGATTCAGACATTCTGGAAAAACTAATTATAGAACACAGCCGGTCTGCTAAACAGCGTGGTTTGGAATTGATATATGTTAATGAATTAGATGATACGGTTATTTTAGCTGATGAATACAGCATCACTCAAATTTTTGCAAATCTGATAGATAACGCCATCAAATACACAAATATCGGGAAAGTTGAAATATTTTTAATTAAAAATAATTCAGGCAACATAGTTGTGGAAGTCAGAGATACCGGAATAGGTATGAGCAAGGAATTTCTTCCCAGGTTATTCGAGCCATTTGCACAGGAAGAACAAGGGTACAGCAGAAGTTTTGACGGAAACGGATTGGGATTAGCACTCGTAAAAAAATACTGTGATATAAATAATGCAGTTATTGAAGTACAAACTGAAAAAAAAATGGGAACCATATTCAGCGTTATTTTCGATAAAAAAGTTCAGGAGGAATTAAATTGAGAAAAATGCTTATTGTTGAAGATGATGATTTGTCGCAGAACTTAATGAGACGAGTTTTTAGAGCAGATTTTGATGTTTCAATTTGTGATTCCTCGGAAGAATATTATGAAAAATACAGTCGTAGTATTTTTGATATAATTATTATGGACGTATCATTAAAAGGTACCAAGAATGGTTTGGAGTTGACAAAAGAAATAAAAAGTGATCCTTCATACTCCGGAACACCCATAATTTGTTTAACCGCACACGCTCAAACGATGATGCGTCAGACTGCCATAGAATCCGGCACAGATTATTTCATAACAAAACCCATTTCTAATAAGATATTAAAGGAAACAGTCCGGTCACTTCTGAAATCAGGACCGGGAATTATGTTCAATACTTTGTAATCAGCATAATCCCTTTTAAAATTCAATAGAGGTCGTCTCTTTTTCATCCAACAGCCTGATTGAATTTTCTTATCTCTCGATTAATCATAACATCAATATTAAAACGGACTCGCACACACGCGCCACCTGCTGTATTTCAATTAATGGACTAACCCATTATTCATACCATCGCTCTATAGG
>JAWOIK010000265.1:0-5755 GCA_046484705.1 Ignavibacteriaceae bacterium
TTTATCATATCGAACACGATCCCCGCGGCATCATCAGGTGTCTCAACATAAAAAGGAAGCAGTCCTAACTGCCTGTTCTTTGCATCAATTAATTCTTCATCAGTTATCCCGTTGTCAAGCAGTTTTCTTATTTCTTTGAATATCCCGGTAATAACTTTTTCTGTGTTTTCCGGACCGGTTTTAGTATTGAACTTCCAGTAACCAATATTATCAACTTTTGAGAACAGCTCACTTTTTATTCCGTATATCAATCCCTGTTTGTCCCTGAGTTCAACTCCCATTCTTGATGTTAATGCGCTTCCCGCAAGAATGTAGTTTAACACAGAAACTATTTCGTTTTCGTTTGGATCAACATTATTAAAAGGTGAAAAACCTATATTGATGGTACATTCGGTATAGTCATTGTCCGTGAACACTTTAATTTCTTTTTGTGCCAATTCTTTTACCGGCTCACAGTAATTTATTTCCGGTTTGTTTGATTCGTTTGACCAATTACCAAAATATTCTTCAGCGAGTTCTTTCATCTGCTCAGTTGTGAGATCACCGATCATCAGAATAGTGAGGTTATCCGGCCTGATGTATTTTTTATGCAGTTCAAAAAGATCATCACCGGTTATACTTTTTATCGTTTCTTCGGTACTGTTTACTTTAGTTAAAGTATGATCTTCAAAAAGTTTATTATACATATAATAAAATGCCTGCATAGAAGTTTTCTTTAACCTGTTACGTGCAGAAATTACATGCTGAGGTCTGATTTTTTCCAGTTGTTCAGCGAGAAAGGTGGGGTTGGTTAAAAGATCGAATCCTGTTGATAACATTTCATCCATATTTTCAATCAACGAATTTCCCTGAAAGTATATGCCCCTGTAACTTCCGCTTAATCCAAAACTGAAAGGAACAAATGCCATTCTTTCTGTCACTTGAGAATAAGGATAATTAACAGAACCGCGGTTCATTGCATCTGTCATAAAAGTAACTATCCCTGGTTTTTCTCCTTCTATGGCTTCAGGAATATTACCTGTTTCAAATGTACCTATAATTGAAAGGGTTGGTACGAGATGATTTTGAATCACATGCAGCTTTATTCCATTTTTTAAATTTGTTGAGTGAATTAAGGGATAGATTGGTTTCGGTTTTATCACTTCATCAAGTTCTGCAGAAAGCAAATCGCTTGTTAGATTAATTGCTTCAACCGGCGGCTGGTAATAGAACATTTCAGAATCATCAAAGTGATGACTTTCAATTTCATCTGACTTGATTCCATCTGAATTAATATTATCGGATGTTCCTTTCTTAGGATAGGATAAGGCAACAGTTACAAGGTGGGGTGCAAAATATTTATTCATCACACCCATTATATCTTCCTGTGTAACATTTAAAAGTTTTTTATCAAACTCTTCACGGAATTCCCACCCAAAATATGCTTCATACCGGCTTAGACTGCCCCCGATATCTGTATTTTTTGTATAACTTGTTGCCTGGGTATATTTATATCTATTCTTTACTTTCTGAAGTTCATGTTCAGTTACCGGTTCCAGCTGCATCTTTTCAATTTCTTCCCAGACCAGTTGTTCAGCTCTCTCAACGCTGCTGTCAGGTCGTAATGCAACGCTTATCTGGAATAAACCGGGATCTTTGGACATACCAAAACCACCGGCAGCAACTGTTGCAATTCTCTCCTTTTCAACAAGCCTTTTATATAACCTTGCATCCCTGCTTCTTTCACACAAAATCATTCCCGCTAATCTTAGTGGCGCTGCATCAGGGTCGGTATATACAGGAGCATGAAAAGCCATCCTCATACCGGGATTGGTAATATCTGTATGATGGAGTGTAAATGATTTTCTTACTTTTTGTTTTTCTTCTGTAGACCATACGCCGGGTATTTCAGGTCCTTCAGGAATATTACTGTAATATTTCTCAACGAGTTGTAATATTTCATCTGTCTCAAAGTCTCCGATAAGTAAAAGGAATGAATTATTCGGTGTGTAATAAGTTTTATAATAAGCATATGCCTCGTCTCTGGTCATATTATCCAGGTCGGCTGGCCAACCGATAACAGGATCCCTGTTTGGTGAGGAGATATAAGCAACTGAATTCATCATTTCACGTAATATTCCATTTGCCTGGCTTTCAGATCTCATTCTGCGTTCCTGTTTAATTACTTCTATTTCAGAAGTGAATTCATCGGGATTAAATATTGCGTTTTGCATTCTATCGGATTCAATATCCATAGCTATTTCAATCTTATTTGCCGGCAGGTACTCATAATAGCTAGTCATATCATTCATTGTAAATGCGTTGAATATCCCGGAATTATTCGAAATAATTTTTGATGCCTCGCCTTTACCGTATTTTTGAGTGCCTTTAAACATCATGTGTTCTACTACGTGCGACATTCCGGTAATCCCGAGTTTCTCATTTCTCGAACCTACTTTATATGTAAGCTGATGATATATTAATGGTGCAATGTGTCTTTCGATGGTCAACACCTTCATCCCGTTTTTCAACGTATGTTCATATACTTTGCCTTCTTCATATTTTGTAGTTCCAGATGCAATGATTGTATTAGTGCACCAACCTGAAAACAATAAAAGAACAAGTAACAGTTTGGGTAATGATTTTTGTTTCATGTTTATTTCCCCTGACGATAAATGTTTCATAAGGTTTAATTATTTATTAAAATTTAATTTTGATTTCTGAAAGCTCTCTGGCGAACTAAAGATTCCTTTACCATTTCAGCTTTTTCATCATTGCTTAACAAACGGTAATTTGGATGAGATTCATTGTTCGCAAGTATCCATCCAGTTAGGTAGGCCAGCCGGGATACTTTTTCAATTTTTGCAATGTTGATTTTTTCAACATCATCAGATGGCATATGGTAATCGTCGTGCATTCCTGAAAAGAAAAACAAAGCCGGGATCTCTTTTCTTAAAAATGGTGCCTGGTCACTTGCAGATGATAATAAACCCATATTGTAAAGCAGTTCAAATCCAATTTGCGTATTTGCTTCTTCTACTATTGTTTTTAAATCATCACTATAGAAAGCCCCTCCAACCCAAAGTAATTCTATCTCATTTCTACCAACCATATCAAGATTGATCATAGCAACTGTTTTGTTAAGATCATTCAATGGCTGTTGATAAACGTAATATTTGGATCCGAGGAGACCGTTTTCTTCTCCTGAAAAACCAATAAATACTATGCTTCTTTTCGGTTTTGATTTAGAAAAAGCTTCAGCCAGTTCTATAATTCCAGTTGTGCCCGATGCATTATCATCAGCACCGTTATGTATCAATCCGGAATTATTTTTATCCATACTCCCATAAGTCCCCACTCCAATATGATCATAGTGTGCTCCTATAACAACGAACTCATCTTTTAAAACAGGATCACTCCCTTCAATCATACCGATAACATTTTGAGTAAAGAGCAGTTCAGAATTAAACTCGATTGTGATTGAAACTTGCTTTCCCTGTAAATCCATACCATATGGCTTTAAACTACCATCAATATCCAGAAGATGATTTTTTAATTTTAAGCCGGTTCCTGCAAACAGATCCTCGGCAAATGTTTCATGAACATAAACTACGGGTAAGGATGAATTGATTATCTCCGGTATATAATCCGTTTTCCTTTCAAAAGCATTTAAAAGGTTTTCATATTTGATCATTAAAGGAGGTTCATTCTTTAACGGAGACTGGATAACAATCACAGCAAGCGCTCCCATTGATTCAGCCAGTTCAACCTTTCTCCTGATATTTTTAAATAAATGATTTTTGGATCGTGAAAATTTGCTAGTTGAATCCTGCTCTTGCGGAAACCCATCTATAATAACGACTGCTTTGTTTTTTATATCGAGCGGATTCCCGTTGTAGTCTATATAATCATTGTAGTCCGTCTCTTCGTCAATTATTCCATACCCTGCAAATACAACTCCAAGTGTTGATGAAATATTTTCAGGTGTGCTTTTTTGAATCAAAAAATCTGATTTGTAATCATAATTTTTTGTCAGGCTGTATTCTTCTGATTCAGTTGTAAGACTCAGTTTATTGTTATCCGTAAGCTGCGATCTTTTAATTATAAATCTTTGAAAATATTCGTTGTAAATGCCGGCATTTTGTATATCCAGTATAACATCTTCATCGTCTATTATATTTCTCTTCAGTCTGAGATTTTTAATTAGTGGTTGGAGGTTGTACTCTCTGAATTTATTTGCGATGAACATTGCAGCAATCGTATTCTCTTCACTTCCCGCAGCCCTGCCCTTCAAACTGTCGGAAGCAAGAAACAGAATGTTTTCCGAAATTTCTTTTTCTGAAATTGTCATTAACCCTTGTTCATAACCTGGAAGAACCTGAGCAATGAGCTGGTAATTAAACACAATAGCAAGTAATATTGTAAATAGTGTCAACTGAAAAATTCTGAACATTAAACTCCTCATACATAAATTTTGTTTAATAGATTTGAGGCTGGTCAGTGTAATTAGTGGTTAACCAGCCTCAATAAAGATCCCGATCGTAACGGAATCTATCTTAAATTATTTCATCAATGTCATTTTCTTTGATATCATACCTGACTCAGAACGCAATACATACAGATAAATTCCACTGGATAGTCCCTTTGCATCAAATTCTATTTCATGTTCCCCTGCAGGACGAAACTCCTCAATTAGCGATTTGATTTCTCTGCCAAGTATATCATATACTTTAATTGTTATCATTGACGCTTGTGAAAGTGTGAATGAAATTTTTGTTGCAGGGTTAAAGGGATTCGGATAATTCTGATCGAGACCCATTTGTATTGGTAAACCACTTTCAGGATTTACAGATGTAACTGGTTCATCTGTGAAAATGTTACTGGGAGATCCGCAGATCCAAACAAAATCATTGTGAATCGATACACCATAAACTGTTTCACTTCCCGGGAATATCAGAGTATCAACCTGATCAGCCCAGGTTAATCCTCCATCAGTAGTCTTATAAAGACCAACTTTTTTGGGTGATGATGTTTTTGTACCTACAGCCCAGCCGGTTTGAGCATCTTTGAATTCAACATCAGTAAGAGTTTCTGAAAGATCGGTTACATCTGCATAATTCCAGGTGGCACCGGCATTGGTTGAATTAAGTATCAAACTTTCACCAACTGCAGTTGCATTCAAATTATCCTTAAATGTTACTTTCCGGAGGTGAGGATCTGTAGTCCCTGGTGGAAGAGTTTCAAATATTGAAACATTCCATGTAGTTCCGCCATCTGTAGTATAAATGGATTTTAATTTTTCACCAACAGCTATTCCTGTATTTTCATTGACGAAAGCGATACTGCGGAGAGTACTGGAGACGATATTGGTTGTTTGCTGCCAGGTGCTGCCGCCGTCGGTAGTTTTATTTATCATATCAAAATTTGATGCCAGTCGACCTACTGTAAAACCATAGTTTTCATTCAGGAAAAAAACACCGTTATGGTTTACTGTAACACTTATCGTATCAGGAATTACTGCTGCCCATGTTTCTCCACCATCGGTTGTCTTAGTGACCAATCCGTAGCTATGTGATGCATAACCAATATTCTCATCAATAAAATGCATATCAAGAATATTTGGAGCTACATTATTAGCCCGGATGTAGGATCCTTTCCAGCTTGCGCCAGCATTGGTTGATTTCAGGAATACACCGTCAAATCCGCTTGCAACAATATTACCATTTGGAAGATACTGGATTGCATAGAGCGAACTTCCCGGTACGGGTGTCAATAC
>JAWOIK010000282.1:0-3231 GCA_046484705.1 Ignavibacteriaceae bacterium
ATCCGCCATTTGGAAAATCCTGGCAGGATTGGAAAGATGCAGTTAAATCCGGTGCCCTGTTCTACGATGGCGATTTTGACGGAGTTTATAATCCGGTTGATAAAAACCTGAATGGTATCTGGGACACTAATGAAGATATGCCATATTTATTGGGTGACATTACCGTCTGGTCTGTTTACAATGACTCTGAAGCTGAACAGAACAGAAGAATTGAAAATACGTATCCTGTCGGTATAGAAATCCAGCAAACAGCTTTTGCAAGCAGCGAAAGTCATTTACGGAATACAATTTTTATTATGTATTCGATTATCAACCGCGGGCTGATTTCCGATAGCTTAAACAACGTTTATTTTTCTATTTGGGCAGATCCTGATATTGGACATCATGAAGATGATCTTGTTGGTTGCGATACTACTATTTTTTCAAGCTATACTTTTAATGATGGGAGTGATTCTGAAATAGGGGATGATCCGCCTGCATTATTTTTGACTTATCTTCAGGGACCAAAAGTAGTGGATACAACAATGGGTGGTTTTCAATTTCAAGCAATTAACAATTTTGGATTTTACTACGGCGTTTATGTTTATGAAGGATATAGAAATTTAAAGCCATCATCTTTTCAGAATAATATACCTTTCCAAAACCCCTTTTTTGGAGATGAAACAAAATCAACCTTCTATAACAGGATTCTCGGTTTAAGACCTGAAGGTGTTCCCGTTGATCCGTGCAACTTTAACCAGGGAATTGTTATTCCCGACACTCTATGCGATGAAGTTAATCCTTTATTTTTATTTTCCGGTGATCCTGTAAATAATAATGGATGGATCAATACAGTTCAAAAAGATCAACATAATTTATATAGCATCGGACCATTTAATTTATTTAAAAATGAACCCGAGCATATCATTATTGCATATACCGGAGGAAAGGGAGATAACGCTCTTAATTCTATAACGGTGGGAAAAGAACTTGTACAAGGAGTAATTCATGAATACAACAACAATTTTCCTTCACTTACATATCAATCCGGAGAACCATATTTTCCTATCACCAAATATATACTCCACCAGAACTACCCTAATCCGTTTAACCCGGGCACAATAATCAGTTGGCAGTCGCCAGTAGGCAGTTGGCAAACAATTAAAGTGTTTGATGTGCTTGGACGGGAAGTTGCGACGCTTATTGATGAGTATAGAGAAGCAGGGTATCACGAAGTTGAGTTTAATTCTGCTGGATTGGCAAGTGGAGTTTATTATTACCAGCTTAAAGCTGGAAGTTATGTTCAAACAAAAAAGATGATTTATTTAAAATGAGGAATTAAATGAAGAAAGTAAAAATTTATATTTTTATGTTATTGTCTTTTATTTTACTCGACAATGATTTATACGCACAAAACTTTTTCCCGACTAATGTTGGGGACACCTATCAGTTTCGTAAAGTGGGTATTCACGTATATCCCCAATATTATACAACAGAAACCTTCTCTAATTTTATTGTTTCCGAGTATGTTTTTCAGAACGATACTTATCTGAAAATTTCAAATAATTATTATAGAAATGATACTACTTCAAACAAGTTATATATTTTAATTAACAATGAGGAGAAATTAGCTTTCGATTTTTCTAAACCTTCTGGTTCAACTGACACATTATATTTTGATGGAAACTCCGGAGTATACACATACTCCGATACATCTTATCAAATTATATTAGGAGAAAACAGAGCTCTCCGTTCTATCCATTATAGTTCCGGTCCTTTTATCTTTAAATATACACTCGTTGAAGGTATAGGATACTATGAGAAATATTATAGGTTCTATGATGGATTGATAGATGATACAGAATATTTTTCGGTGATTTCTGCAATAATAGGAAGCACTATTCTGAATCTATTAACCTTAGATATATCACCTGTAATGCCCTCAGTAATAAGCCATAACAATCCTGATTTTGATATTGTAGTAAATATAGAGGCGCCTTACACAGGACTTGTAGACTCTTTAAGTGCAGAAGTTGTAGTATATAGCTCAGGCTCTATTATTTATCAGAACATTTACCAGGGGAATATTGAGTTTGAAAAGATTGATATAAACATACCCACAAACATTTTATCGCAGGCAGATTCAGTTGGGTTTCGGATTGAATGTTCCGATGAGTCGATATTCAATAATAAAGTCGTCTATCCTGAAACAGGTTTTCATTTTGTACCGGTAGTAAGTGAAGTTGCATGGAGTTTAATAGTGCCCCAAATATACGCCCCTAATCCCCATGCAATGAAATTTTTTACTACTAATCGTGGATTCATTTATGCAAGAATCGATGGCGGGCCTAATCCTCCGGAAGGGATAAAAAACAGAACATTAGATGGAGGTCTAAACTTTACAACAACTTATGAAGGTATAGAATATTCCTACGTTAATGATATAATCACTATAGATAATAATACGGGTTATATTTTACTTGATTACGGTGGTTTGAAGAAAACCACAAATGGCGGTGATGGTTGGTTTACTGTTTTAAATAATCTTTCAAACGAATATTCTATATCGTTCTTAAGCAATGATACAGGATGGGTATCCGCTTCGGTTTTTAATAATGGAAATGAGATCCCATATATATTCAGAACATATGATGGCGGAAATAATTGGACATCCTTTGAAACGCCGTCTCAGGAGAATTTTTACTTAATAAGCTTCTTTACCGGAACAAAAGGATGTGCAATTTCAACCAATGGTAAAGTATATTTAACTGAGGATGCAGGGGAAACCTGGAGTTTTACAAATTCTACCCTTACTGGCAAAAAATATTTGAAAATGGTTGAAAATAATTCAGGATGGTGTGTGGGTAATGGCATCTGGAAAACTACAGATGGAGGAGAAAGCTGGATTCAGAAGAGAGCGGGAAGTTATATAGATGCATACTTTGTTAATGAACATTCTGGGTGGGTGATTAGCAGTTCGACACTGATTCACACATATGATGGTGGAGAAACCTGGAATATAATTGAGCTTCCTGAAAGTGCTTTTTTATTCTTAGATTTTATTGACTCGATGCACGGTTGGATATATACATCTAATGAAAAATTATTACGAACTACAAATGGCGGAGTTACGTTTATCGAACAAGAAAAAAACAATCTTTCCACACCAGAAAAATTTTATTTAAATCAAAACTACCCAAACCCTTTTAATCCAAGCACTATAATCATTTGGCAGGTACCAGTAGGCAGTTG
>JAWOIK010000321.1:0-5145 GCA_046484705.1 Ignavibacteriaceae bacterium
CGCGAATCCCCGCCGTCATTAACGTGTGCGCCTTCTGTAACCTTTACAAATTGCTGCGAATGAATAGTAACGGTAAACAGGAAACAAATTGTATAAATAATTTTTGACTGCATATCTGTATTCCTTTTTTATTGCAACATAACAGGTTAATGCGGATGAGTAAACCATATTATGACGAATGGTACTCCAGATATGATAGGTTGTTAATCTTCAAGCTGAGCTGTAATTACAGATCGACTTTTTAATCCGGGCTAATCAATAATAGATCCGGATCGTCTATCAAACTGCCCGACAATAAAAATTATTTTTTTATCAGTCAGTCTTTACAAAATTTAAAATTATTTGTATTGTTGAATTACAAGATCATTTGATTGTCAGTTACTCATCAAAATAAACTCTTACTCCAGTTGTACTTTAATTTCGGTTCAATAACCACGGCAATTAATAAATTCATGAATGTATATGTGTTAAAAGATAAATGAAACCATTAAGCATCAAAACAAAACGAATTATTTATTTATTGATTGTTATTGTTATGATAATTGCTGTTTACGGCTTAATAAAATTTTATTTACAATCACCTCAAATGAAGGAACACATTATGGAAAAAGTTGTTTCGAATGACGGTACTGAGATCGGCTATGTTAAAAAAGGAAATGGTCCTGCATTAATTCTTGTGCATGGCACAACTGCCGACCATACCAGGTGGCTTCCGATAATTCCCTACTTTGAAAATCATTTTACTTTATATGCAATGGACAGGCGCGGAAGAGGAGGAAGCGGTGATTCCCCTGTTTATAGTATTATGAAAGAAGCTGAAGACATTGCCGCAGTTGCTGAGTCTGTTGAAGGACCCGTATTCTTGCTGGGACATTCTTACGGAGGACTCGTTTCACTTGAAGCCGCTCTGCTTACAGATAAGGTAAGAAAGCTTATTCTATACGAACCGCCTGTACCAACCGGCACTCCTCTTTATCCGCCCGGCACTCCCGAAAAAATGCAGGCACTTATAGACAAAAATGAAAATGAAGCTGCTCTTGAAGTGATGTTGAAGGAAGTTGTTAAAATGCCCGACTACGAGTTTGAAAAATACAGCAAACTGCCCGCGTATAAAAAACGGATCGAGGCTGCTCCTACTATTCCAAGGGAAGTAACGGTTGAGCTTAACTATAAATTCATTGCGGAAAAGTTTGCCGGACTTAAGATCCCCGTTCTGCTTTTACTCGGAGGTGACAGTCCCGCTGTTTTTCGCGAAGCAACAGAACTGCTTGATACATCATTGCCGAAAAGCAGAGTGGTTATATTGCCGGGTCAGCAGCATATTGCAATGGATACGAATACTGAATTGTTTGTTGAAACAGTTAATAAGTTTTTATCAGACTGAATTATATTTATTAATTGAGATTGTTGAGAAGATTCAAACTACAGGAACAATATTAAAGGAACTTTGTTACTTGGCGAATTTAATTATTGCAATTTAAGTTTCTGTATTGAATTTCCCGAGGACAAAAGCAAAGTGTCTTTTTAACGACGATGGCTGTGTGCGATTTAAAAAGTATGATTAGTGATAATTATACTTGACTCATCTATTTTTTCTGACAATCCTAGAACGAACTCATTCTTACTACTTATAACCTGTAAAATTAATTTTTCAGATAATTTGTGTTTTTTCATTAATAAATTCTGCGGGCGAGAAACTCTCGCCCGCTTTAATTATTCAGACATAAATATCATTCAATAAACTGAAATAATACTTCACTATAAGAGATATATGTAGTGATTACTCAAACAATATCCAACCAAACATTTCTGCAGTAATAGCTTTAGGTTCACCTGGTCCGCCATATGGTGCAGTAGCACTACCTTCTACCTCACCAGTAACACCAACAAATCTTCCTGTTCCACCGGTAAATAAAAAAGTATAAGTATATGCTACCATACCAGTTGTAAGATCTGTTTCATATTCACCAGACCAGGTGGCGTACAATTCATCGCCGTTTGCTGCAATTACTGTGTGATAACCGTTTATAAAAATTCCTTTCCCTGTAATCGTTCCATCAGGTACAAGGCAAGCATATGAGTCAGAAGTATAATTTCCTAAATGAGTTCCAACACCAGATCCGGTTAATGTTGAGAGTGGAAGTTGAGAACCACATTCAGAGGTTGGGGGTATGGAAATCAGGGCTAAACCCTCGAATGTAGCTTTAAATGGAACAGGCACTTTGGATAATGTGATTTCATCCTGCGGTGAAACAGGGGCTGAATCTTCCATTTGTGAGCAGGCACCAAGAACAAATAGAAAAGATAATACAAAAAGATAAGATAATAGTTTCATTTTAGAACTCCTTTTTAAACTTCGGATATTTTGAAAGCCAGAATTAAGCATATGATATTGTATTAATTATTCGGTTCATCTCACGTTAATAATTAATTACACCGTCGAAGCTGCCTACTGCAGCACCTTCCGGTAATGTTTGTATTGCTTTAACCCAGTAGTATCCTGATGCATCTTCAAATTTGCCTTCTCCTCCTGTAATTGTACAGAACAAAGAAACAGCAGCGTTACTTGTACCGGGGATTGGCAGTGCATATCCATCATATGCTACATATATTTTATCTCCGTTTGGTGCGGTAAGAGATCCTGTTCCGTCAGTAACAATGCCTGTTGTAAAACTAATACAATGCTCAAGTTCTGCGAAGCACTTCCCGAAATGGCTGGCATTACCATACCCTGCCGCATTTCTACGTACGAAGCCGGGGTTGCAGCTGCCGGTTACAGTAATATTTTCAGCTGTCATATTACCTTCTACAGGCCTATTCCGGGTAAAACTTCCGGCCCATTCAACTTCAGTAGCTCTATTGGTCTGGTCAATGGTTCCCGAAAAACTAAGTGTTCCCATTATATTGTCATAATCACCTGTTCCACCTGCAAGAACTGCAGTTGCCGAAAAAGTTACTGTAGTTCCTACAATAGCAAAGGTTCCCTGACCATTGATTGCATGCATCTTACTGCCGTCAGGAAAAGTCAATTCACCGTTAGCAAAACCACTTGTACCTGTACCGGTTGTTGGATCCAGTGATGTCATAATATAATCTATATAAACCTCAAAATCGCCAATATTAGATTGACCTTCCCCTTCAAAACGCCTGAACGGGTTCCCGGCCCCATATGGCATTTCCGTAAAACCTTCTGCAGATCCTGAAAAAGTGAACACCTTCTTATCTAATTGATCACCCGGTGAATTCAGAATACTATCTTCCTTCTGACATCCCATGAGAACTAAAAAGAATGCGAAAAGAACTAAAAAATGTTTCATTGGATTGCTCCTTTTTTTGTTTGTGAATGATTTAATTACGGTTGCAAATAAACAACATTAGGAGCCCTACTGACTAATAACTATGTGGCTTTTTCTAATACAATTGTCTTTTTCTCTTAAGATTATGTTCCCAATATTAAGGCTATGTCGCCTATAGTTGAATTGTGGCGTATAAATGAGATGTGTGTGATTATGAGAATGGAGTAGCCTCACATAAAAAAGAAAATAGATTTGAGTCGAACTTTAAATGAAACAAACATTAAGTTTTAACACTTCGTAGAGCACGTTAAAAAACACCAATCTGCTTTCATTAAATCAGTGATTTAATGACTAACTAAGAGCTCACTTGGGGGATATCCATACTCATCCTTAAAACATTTTGAGAAGTATATAGGGCTGGAAAAACCAACCGAGTAAGCAATCTCGGATATATTACCTTTTTGTTCTTTTATCATTTCTTTTGCAACTGACAATCTGAATGACCTTAAATATCTGCTGGGGGATTTTCCGGTTAACGCTTTTAATTTCTTATACAATTGTTTTCTGCTCATTCCAAGTTCTTTGCTGAATGCTTCGATACTGAATTCTTCTTCTGCAAGATGATGTTGAATTATCGGTATCACCCTGTTAATGAACTTTTCATTTACATCACTTAATTTTTTCTCCCCTTCAGGATTAATTTTTGTGATACCTGAATATTTTTCCTGCAATGTCTTTCTGATAGTGATCAAATTATTTATACGAATCTGGAGCTCTCTTATATTAAACGGTTTTATCAGATAATCATCTGCCCCCGATTCAAGCCCTTTAAATTTACTATCCTGGTCCGACTTCGCGGTAAGCAATATAATCGGGATATGATTAGTCTTCTCATCATTCTTAAGAATCTTTGTCATTTGGTAGCCATCCATTTTCGGCATCATAATATCTCCGATAATAAGATCAGGAATTATCATTTCCGCTTTTCTCAAACCCTGCTCACCGTTAGATGCTTCTTCAACCAGGAATCCATCTCCCAATGAATCTTTAATATATTCTCTTACATCCGCATTATCTTCAACTACAAGAATAATTAATTTATCTTCTTCAATTCTTTCTGCTGTATCTAATTGATCAATCGAATTGGCTGATAAAGTTTCAGTTCCTGTGTAAACTTCATAAAAATGTTCAGCGGGAGATTTAACTTCGCTCTCTTTTTCGGAATGAATTTCTTCTTCAACCACAACACTATCTTCAAACATATCTTTGCCCAGCGGCAGTTCTATAGTTACTTCTGTCCACTCTCCTTCTTTACTATTAATGCTAATTTTTCCTTTATGAAGCTCGACCAACTCTTTAGTTAAAGCTAAACCGATACCTGTTCCTTCGTGCTCTCTGGTATGTGAACTATCAACCTGGTAGAAACGATCAAATAATTTTGGCAGCTCTTTTTCAGGTATTCCAATTCCTGTATCTCTAATCTTGATAAACGCTTTGTTAAGATATGTGTCATAAATATTTACTGTTATCTTTCCTCCTTCCGGGGTGAACTTAAATGAATTCGAAATGAGATTAGTAAGAATCTTTTCCATCTTTTCTTTTTCGAAGTAAACTTCGATCTCTGCTCTTTCTGATTTTACACTAAGTATAATATCCCTGCTTTCGGCTAATGATTCAAAGTTCATTATAACCCCACGTACGAAAGAAACAAGATTCCGTTTAGAGACCTGCAGCTTTAATTTTTTTTCATCCAGCTTTGAAATATCAAGCAGCTGATTAATTAAATTTAATAAACGGAGAGCATTTTTCTTTATAATCCCAGCCTGTTTTGGTACATCCGTTTCCGGAT
>JAWOIK010000051.1:0-3237 GCA_046484705.1 Ignavibacteriaceae bacterium
ATTTAATTTAAAATATATTATGGTTTCATTACCCAATTGTTCAACTACTTCTGCAGCTATATTAATTCCAATGTCGTCTTCAGATAAAATGAAATGCTCCGGTCTGATTCCTAAATGAATGTTTTTGTTAATAAGGGGATGCAGCAAAACTTCTGTTTTTTTATTGACGAGTATTTTGTAGTTGTCTGTAATCTTAATATATATATAATGATCCTCCCCTAACACCTTACCATCAATAAAATTCATAGCTGGGCTGCCAATGAACCCTGCCACAAATTTATTTAAAGGATTATTATAAAGATTAAGCGGAGTATCAATCTGCTGGACTATTCCATCTTTCAGAATTACTATTCTGTCACCCATAGTCATTGCTTCCGTCTGATCATGAGTAACATAAATCATTGTTGCCTGAAGCTGTTTATGCAGTCGTGCTATTTCAGTACGCATCTGTACACGAAGTTTTGCATCAAGATTACTAAGCGGTTCATCAAACAGGAAAACCTTGGGTTTTCTAACTATCGCTCGTCCCAATGCCACCCGTTGTCTCTGACCGCCTGACAATGCTTTGGGTTTTCTTTTAAGATAGTCTTCCAGTCCAAGTATTTTTGCTGCAGCCAGAACTCTTTCTTCAATTTCAGCTTTATCATATTTTCTGATCTTAAGACCGAACGCCATATTTTCAAAAACAGTCATATGCGGATACAATGCATAGTTTTGAAATACCATTGCTATATCCCGATCTTTAGGTTGAACTTCATTAACAAGCTTACCGTCAATAAATATTTCACCTGAAGATATATCTTCAAGTCCGGCAATCATTCTAAGTGTTGTTGATTTTCCACACCCCGATGGACCAACCAGAACAACAAATTCTCTATCCTTAATTTCTATGGAGACATCTTTAACGGCAATATTACCACCTTCATAAATTTTAGATACATTTTTTAATACTACTTCAGCCATAAACTTTTCCTTAAGGTAATTCTTTTCTTTCTTTAAAAAGTTGATACCATTCAAACATCGGCACGGTAACAGGAAACGCGGCTATCTTACCACCAAAACCTATCAGCCTGTATGTAAAAGTATTAACTTCTGATAATTCAATTTGCTTTAATAGATTTTCATCCATACTAATTCCGTATTTATCAGCTAGTTCAACTGTTTTATTATTTATAAAATTATTCATCTTACCAAGTGCAATCTGCATCCTGATGAATTGAATGTCCGGTTGCTGTGTGTCATTTATTTCGTGACTGATAGTTTTTTTATCGATCAACTTAAATATTGAATATCCTTCCGGAACTTTTAACGGGCCATAAATTTCTCCCGCATCCATTTGATTGGCAATTCGCCCTATTTCACCGCCACTGTTAACCGGAAAATAGCCCCAACGTCCGTTTGTATTTTTTGTGAGTTCCCGTTTGTTATACTTCTTAGCTAGCATTTCAAAATCTTCACCGTTATTCAACTCAGCTAATATTAATTCTATTTCATCTAATTTTTCTGTCAGGATTTCAATAATATCCACATGTTGTAAAAAATTCTGAGACTTGTTAATATGCATTAAGTGATTTTGAATATCAGACTCCGTTACGGAAATGGAATCTGCATAGCTTTGCATTAAAACTTCCGAGAGATAATATTCTTTCCATAGCTTTAAATCATTTTTAACAGAAGAAAGATTATCAAGTCCTCTTTTAACACCTTCCCTGAATAAAATCTCATCTTCTATAAAATGTTTTATAGAAGCATTCAAAATCGATTTTACATATTCCGGATTGAGTGATTTAATGTTTACTTTTTGATAGATCATATAATAAAGGAATTCTCTTAACGTGGCAGGTTTATCATCAAATTCAATAAATGGAAAATTGAGTTCTTCCTGACTAAGGGATTTAATTGTTTCCATTATATCCGTTTCAATCAGTTGGATATCAACAATTGAATCTGTTTCCAATTTATCAGCTCTTTCTTCAATAACCTTGTTCAAGTTTTCATAAAGTTTATCAAAAATCTTCCGGTCAGCAGTGATTGATCTGCCCCCGAGTATGTTATCTATAAATGAGCCTGCTATCTTTTTCTGCTTTCGGTTTTTCAATGCTGTTATAACCTTATTTCCAGCATGCCCGGTTGATGGATTTATAGTATTATCAATTTCCTCGTATCTCACTTTAATAATTAACCACTGCTCTTTTGATTTTATCGGTTTGGATATTTCACCTTCTTTAAGATTAAAAACAACATCTTCTACCAGTTCATCATCAAGACTTCCAAGTTTAACTTCTAACGGTTTTTGCTGAACCTGATATTCGTTTCTGGTTTTCAGCAAAGAATCAAAATCGGCACCGTTAGATATAAGATTATAAAGGGATTGAATTTCGGCAGAGTCTGTTGAAATGATAATATTGATATATAGAATTCTTGCAACTCTTAATAATCCTTTCGCCAGCTCATCATTAGATATTATTAACTTAGATTCAACTTCCTGACGATATAGTTCATCTTTTACAAAAAGTTTTTTAAGAGTTTCAAGAGAATATTTCACTTCTTCAATATTATCTAAGCCAAGTGCTGCTGCTTCGATTGACCAAAGTTTTTCTGCAATTAATGAATAAAGGAATTCTTTTCGTAAAGTATCTTGATTTTGGTTTGAATAATTAAGGTGAGGCATAAACTCAAACCGGTTTCTGAATTCCTCAACAGTTATTTCCTGCGAACCAATTTTAGCCAGCACTTTATTGTCATCCTGAGCATAAAGAGATGAAAATAATAATATAATAATCAGAAATATTTTCAGAGATGTGTGGAGCATTTTCAATTTTAAATTATTAAATCCAAATTCATAATTAGTTATTATTCTTTTACACTTCCCATCATCAATCCTTTCATATAATATTTCTGCAGTGCCAGGAACACAATGATTACTGGAAGAATTGTTAATACTGATCCCGCCATCATCAATTCTGGATCTTTCGTATGTTCCAGCATAAGGTTGGCAAGCGTTACAGGCAGTGTGTACATTGAATCATCGGTTAACACGATTAACGGCCAGAGGAAATCATTCCAGGTTCCTAAAAAAGTAAAGATTGCAAGTGTCGCAAGAATAGGGGTTGCAAGGGGAAGTATTATCTTCCTGTAAATATAAAAATCTGTTGCACCGTCAATTCTTGCAGCTTCAATCAAACTATCCGGTATAGATAAACAATACTGTCTGATTAAAAATATTCCGAATATGTT
>JAWOIK010000328.1:0-3211 GCA_046484705.1 Ignavibacteriaceae bacterium
TAAATAAAAACAGGGATGAAAAAGATAAAGTGATTTTCTGTGTTGATGGCGTTCATGGTTTAGGTGTTGAAAATATTTCGCTTCCGGAACTTGGCTGTGATTTTTTTATTGCCGGTACACACAAATGGATTTTTGCTCCGCGCGGAACCGGATTAGTTTGGGCTAAACCGGAAGTATGGAAACTTGCACAAGCAACTATTCCAACTTTTAGCGGCGAGGCTTATGGTATATGGAAGAATGTTGTTGATCATAGAGAATTAACAAACTTTGAAATGATGACGCCGGGCGGATTTCATTCATTTGAACACAGATGGGCGGTTGATAAAGCTTTTGAATTTCATCAGACAATAGGCAGACAAAAAGTGCAAGACAGAATTCATGCATTAAACACACTGACCAAACAACGGCTTTCCGAAATGAAGACAGTAAAACTTATTACTCCAATGTCCGATGAACTTTCAGCTGGTATGACATGCTTTACGGTTGAAGGTAAAGATCCGTTTGAGTTTACAGAAGCATTGATCGAAAAAAATATTGAAGCCAGTGTAACACCGTATAAAAAATGGTATGTAAGATTAGCTCCAAGTCTGGTTACGCTTGAAGATGAGGTGGAAAAAACATTAAACGTTATTGAAGAAATGATATGATATAATAAAAACGCCTCAGCACAATTAAATGTGTTGAGGCGTGAAATACAGTTAATATTAAACTATAATTATTGATCCAGTTCCTTAAACTCACCTAAAGTTTTTGTGAAAATGTAAATAGCCGCAATTCCTAAAATAGTATGAACAGCAAGCGTATACATTATATACTCAGGATTTCCGGCTCTCTCGAAACCGCCCATCACTCCTGTGTAAATACCGCTTAAAATTGCACCGATAAAAACGGCAAGAAAATTCGTTCCCATATAAAGTCCGGCTTTCTCTTTTGGTGCAATCCACATTATATATTCCTGAATTCTCGGAGAGGAAATCATTTCGCCAATGGCAAAAAGAAAAACTCCGAGATACACAAGATTATTTGAACCGGTAACTGCGAGAGCAAGAACTACAAAGCCAATTGCTGCCATAAATAATCCAAACAAGAAAGATGGAATTGCCGGACGCTTCTCAAAGGTTCGTGAAATTAATAGCTGAAAGATAATTATGATATAACCTGTATGTGAAATCGCTTCAGCATTTAACCGCCATTCTCCCTCTTCAAAATTTGAAATTATTCTTGTAATACCTTCACCCAGAATAGAACTGGTGCTCTGGTAAAGTGCCGCTGTATTCATATGATCGTGGATGTAAACAGCAAGTACGTTAAAGAATGCCCAAAACGGCATCCAGAAAAACACTCCAAGCAGAATAAGAAACACGACAAACTTCATATCAGAAAGAGCAACTCCCATATCTTTAAATTTTTGTTTAAGAGTTGTTCCGTCTATTTCTCTTGGAGGCTCTTTGTAAAAGAAGATCGTAATTAAAAACATTAATCCTACTGCTGCTGCTGCAGTGATGAAAACATAATCCCACGACCATCCTCTTAACTTACCCATTACAATCGGACCAAATGATGCACCAATGTTCACCATCTGATAGAAAATTCCAAAGCCGAGGGTTTTATTTGTTTTGTCTGTAGTAGCTCTTACCGTACCCGATATTAATGGTTTAAAGATACCGGCAGCAAATCCGATGGTTAACATAGTTATTGCTATTCCGGAAAAGGTTTCTGTTATAATAAGTAAGAGTATTGCCGGCAGATAAGCTAAGTAAGAAACAATCAGCATTTTCTTAAATCCATATTTATCTGCGAAGGTTCCTGAGAAAAGGGGAACCAAATAAGAAAAGGCAAGAAAAATACTTTGAATTATACCAAGATCGCCGCGTGAATAGCCAAGCTGCTGAAGATAAATACCAAACCCCATGTAGATTCCGTAATAAGCAAATCTTTCAAGAACTTCCACACCGTTGGCAATCCAGAAAACCGGCGGGAAAGATGATCGTTTGTTTTTATCAGCCATAACATTCCGTTTTTATGTTATTGAATATTGATTGTTAGATGGCAATTTAAATACGGATGTTTTAATATGAAAGAAAAATCATCTGTTTATAACCTCAATTCCAGCTAAAAAAAAACCGGATTAATACCTTAGTAAAACAGGAACAATAAAAAAATGTAAACTGTATAAGCTTTGTGAGATGAATAGACTTTTCAAATTTAATATCATACAGGAGGTTAACCTGAGTCCTTTATATGAAAAAGCTTTGAATCAGAAACGAAAATATAAATTATATTTCCGCTTCAGCCTTATCTTTTCACTTCTTATTCTAATAGCAGCTTTCAGATTCTCTCCTGCTAATGTAAAAGTTAATAAGCTGCCGGTATCTGACCCGGATATAATATTTGTTGAGCCGGAGGTTAACACAAAGCAGGAAAGTGAGCCGCCCCCTAAACCCGCTCCGCCAGAACCGATAATATCTTTCAGCGAAGATTTCGAAGAACTGGAGTTTGAAGAAACAGATCTGATTCAGAATGCAGAGGTTACTTCGCCCCCACCTTTAGACAATCAAAGGCGTATTGTTATTGAAGAGGAGGAGAAAGTCCACATTGCCGTTGAAAAAAATCCGGAGATTATCGGGGGATTGGAAGCGCTGACATCAAAATTGTATTATTCAGAAATAGCAAAAAGAATTGGGGTAGAAGGAAAAGTGATTGTTACGATTATTGTTGACAAAGAGGGGACTGTAGTTGATGCACAAATTGTAAAATTTCTTCATTCTGATCTTGATCAGATTGCCATGAAGGCTGTAAAAGAATTAAAATTCTATCCCGGAATTCAGAATGGTAAGCTGGTTAAAGTACAGGTAAGCATTCCTATACAGTTTAAACTAAAATAGTTGATAATTGTGATTAAAATCTCTCCGTGGAACTTCGTGACTACTCTGTGATTCTTCGTGCAAGAATTTACACGAAGTGAAACACGAAGAACCACGGAGAATAAACCAGCTTTCCCTTATTACAATGGTTTTCTCCAACGATAAACATTCCGTATTTTTCCTAATAAATTTTTCAAAATTATTGCGGCTGATTTATGTACGACTTCATCTTCAAGCCCTTCGACGAAATGACCGAAGAAGATTACAGAACGGTCGGTTTCAAATCCGGATTAGAAATTCATCAACAATTGCTAACTGAAAAAAAACTGTTCTGCCGCTGTCCTGCC
>JAWOIK010000111.1:0-6570 GCA_046484705.1 Ignavibacteriaceae bacterium
GTAGGCTTTATATTTGTTTGATTATAAGAAAGCAACGATGCGCTAACATACGGTACATTTCATTCGGGTATAGGTTTTGGCTGGATCTCCGGAAATTCTGATTTCAAGTATTTTAGTAAAAAGAATTAAGTGCATTGATTTCCCGAACATACCGTGGAAACGTTAGCGGCCATTGTAAAAAGACACACACCAAGAAATCATTATCAATAAAAAAATGAAAATACTCGGATTTTTAAAATCTATTATTGGACTGACTTTGACAAGTTGTAATCAATCAAACCAGACAACAAATTTGACTGACAATCAAGCCGAGAACTTTACTTCTTCTAAGGATATTAAAACTGAAAGTCTTACAAATTCGACAAGCACGGACGACAAAGAAGAAATTCAAAATCTGATTCGACATGTTTTAACTTGGGCTAGCTCTAAAAAATCAATCGACTTGTTAACTATGCTCAATGACAGTTACGATTGTATTTACATTGGATTCGACCTAAACAAACACAAACAGAACCTACAAAACTTAAAGGAGGCAGATTTCTTTTCGACTGAGTTTATTTGCTCTGCTCAGCCAAAAAACATTTTGTTTGCAAATTTTATTACAAACCAATACGTTTGTTGATTATGATGCAAATAGTCTTATGGGTCGGTTTTTCACAAAGTCTTTTTGCCGCAATTCTTGTTGCTTCAAAGAAAAATGCATCCGTAAGTGATAAAATCCTTACAGCTTGGTTAAGTCTGCTGGCAATTGAGTTTCTTACCTGTGCAATTGATTATAAAATATTTGGAACTCCACTGTTATCAAGCTCGTTTTTATTATTTAACCCTGCATTTTATCTGTATATAAAATCTCTTACCGATAAAAATTTCAAACTTAAACCTATACAGCTTCTTCATCTCTTACCTTTTGTGTTTTTCGAAGTATTTGCTTATGTTTTTGAAGAAACAATTTCTCTCCACACCTACTTTGAAGCCGATACTACACTTGGATTCAGATTTGCATTTGCACTTGCCAATTTTTTATCATGGATATTGTACAATACCCTCTCATTTAAGGCGCTTTATCGCCATAGGAAAAATATCCTGCATGAGTTTTCAAGCTTTCATAATCAAAAAAAATTAGGCTGGACAATCTTTATTTTTGTAATCTATAACCTATACTGTCTGGCTGCTATTACAATAGGAATAGTTGTGATTATTATGCAACAAAGACCTTTGCTTCCCCATATTTTCAACTATTCTGCGTTATTGTTTCTTATTTATATTTTAGGATTCTATGGTTTGAGGCAACCAGCAATTTATAAAAAGACAAATCCGGATGAAGAAAAAGAATCTGAAGAAAGGTATAAAAACTCTCTGCTATCACTAAAACAAAAAAATGAAATTAAAAACAGCATTCTTGACTTTTTCGAAACAGATAAACCATATTTAAACCCAGACCTAAATATGGATTTATTATCCAATAGTCTTAACATTCCCAAATACCATATTACCGAAGTGCTAAACACAGAAATAGGCAGCAATTTTTTCGGTTTTGTTAATAAATACAGAGTGGAAGCTGTTAAAAAGATGCTGAATGATTCTAAAAATCAATACTCAATTGAAGCCATTGGTTACGAATGTGGATATACCAGCAAATCTTCATTTTTTACCGTTTTCAAAAAACTTACAGGAATGACTCCTATGGAGTATAAGAAGAAAAAGTCAGACCAGGCTTAATCTGTTCAAACTTCAAAACCCGAACCATAACAACCGGTTCGAACTTCTAAAATCAGACTTAAACAAAGATCTCCCAAAGTAATTTTGTAAGCAAATAAATATTTGTTTACAAATGAGAAAGATTTTTATTACAATAATTGGCTTGACGATCTCCGAATGTCTTTTCTCTCAAGGTCTATTCGGATCATCTGTTTCAGGGACAGAATCCGGCGGAGGTGGATCAAAATCAGAAATATTCTCCGGCTATGTAAGAGGTTCAGCGTTCGGATTAAGTGAAACTTATGATTATTCTCTTGTTTTTAGTGAACTTAGCTTGAGAACGGACCTTTCTTCACAAGGATTATTTCTGAAATCGGATATTCGCTTTCGAAGCGGTTTATTTTTCAACGAGAAAGATAATCAGATTGAAATTAAGGAAGCATTTGGTGGGTACAGAACCGGCAAATTCGATATTCTGTTAGGTAATCAAATAGTGGCGTGGGGAAGAACAGACGGTTTTAATCCTACAAATACTATTAATCCCCAAAATTACTTCTTTTTGAGTGCCGAACCCGACGACCAAATAATGTCAAACTTTTTGCTCAGAATCAGGTATCGAATTAATGAAAATATTGATGCTGATGTAGTTGGTATTCCTTTTTATATTCCTTCTGTTTATCGCTATGACTTGTTTGAAATTGACGGTTTCGGAGACTTAGCTAGCTTCGCCCCAACAATAGTTCCCAACAGGAGTTTCAAAAACTCCGTGTTTGCAGCAAGATTAAATTTCGAATATCCTTCTGCGGGATTTTCAATTTCTTATTTTGACGGATTCTCGGCATTTACAGGATTTAATCTCCAGGGAATTACCAGGAGTGGTCCTATGCCGGAGATATCTCTCGCAGGCGAATCATTCAGAATGCAAACCCCGGGAATAGACTTTGCCATCCCGGTAAAGTCATGGATTATCAGAGGAGAGGCTGCTTACAGACACACAAAAGATTATCATAATAATATTCATATCCCAAATCCGGATGTATCTTATGTGATAGGCTTAGATAAAAGATTCTCCGATCTGCAGGTAATACTACAATATGTGGGTGTTTATACAGCAGATTTTAAGCCTCCTATAATTCCGCAATCTCCAACAAGTGATAACCCTGCTGACTGGCTGGATTACGCCGAAGCAATGGCAGTTTATGAAATGGGGATATTTAACCGTAAAATATTTATGCAGCAAAAAGAAACGAATCATGCAATTATGCTAAACCTGGTAAAACCATTCGCTTACGAAACAATAAATACTGAGCTTACAGGATATTACAACATGACTTCAGACGAAATAATGCTTAGAGGTAAATTAACATGGAAACCTGCCGACAATATCAGTCTCAGCGGTGGAGGATTTTATATGAGCGGACCCGATAACTCTCTGTTCTCATATTCAGGAAAGGTGCTTGGAGGTACATTTCTGGAATTAAAAGCGAGTTTCTAAATAAAATGAAGAAATAGAGATGAAGATTTTTCTAATTGACAGACCAAGACTGATTATTACATTCACTGTAATTATTTTACTTGCATGTATTTATCCCATAACACAGATTACGATAAACCCCGATCTGGAATCCTACCTGCCGGAATCAATGGCATCCAGAGCAAACACGATGAAAATAGAGAAAATTTTTGGAGAAAGTGAGCCGATAATAATAATTTTCGAAACCGATGACATTTTAAATGCAAAAACCCTCGAAAGAATTGAAAATCTAAGTCGGGACTTTAACCGTATTGGAGAATTCGACAGGGTATATTCATTATTTGACGCTAAAAGCATTAAAGGAGATTACGGATTCCTGAAAGTAGATCCTCTGATTAGAAGAATTCCCACCGACCCTGAACGCACAGAAAGGCTGCGAGATGAAATCAAAGAAAACGAACTGGCTTACAGTCTGATTGTGTCGGAAGATTTTAGATATTCCATGATGATGATTGCTTCAGATAAAACTTTAGAGGACTCCGAACTAATGGAACTTATATATTCAAAACTTGACGAATATCCCGGAGATGAAAAAGTTTATATAAACGCACAGCCTTACATGAGGTCAGTTGTAAACGAGCGAATCGGACGAGACCTTATGATACTTCTTCCGGTGGGAATATTGGTAATGTTCGTTTTTCTTTTAATCTCATTTCGCGAAAAAAGAGGGGTCTTACTGCCAATCTCCATTGTAATTATCTCAATTTTTATTTCAATGGCTTTGCTTGCTATGTTTGGCTGGGAATTAAGCCTTATCGGGATACTTATTCCAATTATGATGATTGCAATTGCCAATAACTATGGGATACATGTTGTAAGCAGGTACCAGGAACTTAATTCCCTTAATCCAGAGATGTCTGTAAAAGAAATTACAATACAAACCATTAGTTATCTGAAAAAACCGGTTATACTTACCGGACTTACAACCATAATAGGAATACTCGGACTGGCAACTCATATTCTTATTCCTGCACGTCAGATGGGAGTTATCACCTCGATCAGTATTGCAATAGCTCTTTTATTAAGCCTTACTTTTATCCCAGCTGTACTTATACTGCTCAAAAAAGGCAAAATACTAAACAGTTTTGGTAAAAACTCCAATGGATTTATACCGGGATTGCTTAAAATTACCGGAGAAAACGTTGCAAAACATCCGAAAAGAATAATTCTTATTTTTAGTATTTTCCTGCTTATTGCTGCAAGCGGACTATTCAGATTTCAGGTTGCATCGGACTCTAATAAGGTTTTGCCTAAAAAGCACTCTTTTAATCAGGCATTAAAAATCGCTGATGAAAACTTCGGAGGCATAAAAATTATGCAATTATTGTTTCATGGAGATGTGCGCGAACCAAACATGATGAGCAAACTTGACTATTATCAGACGGAACTGGAAAAACGTCCGGAGGTGGGCAGCGTTACATCAATTGCAAAAATCATCAGAATCATGAGCAGAGCTCTTAACGATGAAGGAGATGAATATTATGATAAAATCCCGGATTCTTATGAAGCAATCTCACAATATCTTGAGCTTTACGGTATGAGCGGTGATCCTGAAGACTTCGAAGAGTTTATTGACTTTAATTATACTTATGCATTGATGAATATTCAGTACAAAGCTAATAATATATCTACTATGAATGCCCTGCTGGCAAAGATAAATGAACTTACTAAAGATGATCCGTATTATCAAATGTCTGGAGGATATAGTCTTATTGACAAAGAATTAAGCGAAGCAGTTGTAAAAGGACAGTATAACTCTCTGATCTTTGCTTTTCTGGCAATTTTATTTCTTATAACGATAATTTTCAGAAGTATTAATGCCGGACTTATCGGAAGTTTTCCACTTGTTTTTTCCGTAATCTCAACATTTGGGATTATGGGATGGCTGAGCATTGAGTTAAATATTGTTACAGCAATAATGTCTTCAATATCAATTGGTTTGGGAGTTGATTATACTATTCATATTTTCTGGAGACTGAAAACAGAAAATGCAGAAGAAATCAATCCGCAACAAGCAGCCATAAATGCAATACAGACAACCGGAAGAGGGATAAGCATAAATGCATTTTCGGTTATTCTCGGTTTTTCTGTTCTGCTTCTTTCGGCATTCCCAATTGTACAATCATTTGCATTTCTAATAATTATATCAGTTTTCCTGTGCCTGATATGTGCCATGCTTCTGATACCTGCTCTAAGCATAGTTTTAAAACCAAAATTTTTAATCAATACAAAATAAGTTAGTTATGAAATTCAAAACATTATTATTTATTATTTTAGCAGCATCTGCAACTTCAACAGCTTTTTCTCAGTCGGCCGAACAGATTCATAAAAAATATCAGGACGCAATTACAATCGAATCTTTTGAGATGTTGTCAACCCTGATTATTTATGATGCACGTGGAAACGAAAGACAGAGAAAATTAAGTACTGCAAACCGCAAGTTTGGAAAAACAAATAAAACTCTGATGAGATTTACTGCCCCGGCAGATGTACAAGGAACTTCAATGCTAATTCAAAATCATGATGACAAAGAATCCGATATGTGGATTTATATGCCCGCAATTCGAAGAGTGCGTAGAATTGCAGGTGATGATAAGGCCAGCAATTTTATGGGTTCCGAATTTAAAAATTCCGACATGAGTACTCCAAACACAAGAGAGTTTAACTACAAAGAATTTGGCATAGTTAAAATTAATGGTAAAGACTGTTATATGATTGAGATAGTTCCCAAAAATGCAGATGTGGAAGACTCCTACGGCTTCGGAAAACAAATATCCTATATTGATAAGGATACTTATCTGGAACAAAAAGTTGAATATTACGATTTTAACGGCAAACTGCACAGAACAAAAACAATAAGTGATTACAGGAAACAATCTGATGGGAAATATTTTGCATTTAAAATGGAAATTAAAAACGAGCAAAATGGTAGAAGGTCGGTAATGACTATAGATGCGTTTCAAGTAGGTTCAAATATGCCGGAAAGCTCTTTTGCTCCGGCTGCTCTTGAAAATTAGTTTTTTCTATCAGAGAAGTAGAATTATGAAATCAAAATTATAATTTATTGCTATCCTCTTCTGCAGTTTAATTATTCAGACAAATGCACAGACAGTAATAATGACTATTGAGGGAATCAGAAACAATAAAGGTGTGATTTCATTAGGAATATTTAAAAGTCAGTAACAATTTACACAGGAAAAACCTGTAATTGAGAAAGTTTTTGCGCAGGAATACACACATGACTATCCAAATCCGGAAAAATATGGTACCGAAATCCAGTGGCTTCAATAAAGAAAACACACATCTGACAGATTTGGACTGAATTAAAAAGCTCTTTG
>JAWOIK010000125.1:0-15659 GCA_046484705.1 Ignavibacteriaceae bacterium
AATAGGTCCAAGCCGGATAGAATTGGGTCCACACGATTCCGTCGGGCTCAATGTCCAGGTAGATCGAGCCGACTCCCGACTCGTTGAACTTGAGACCGATCCAGTCAAAGTCCTCGTCCAAACCCCACGCGGCAGGAAAACCGCACGATCCGGGAGATTGTCGATCCCCCATCTGAACGAGAGCGATGTACAGGGAAGAAAGATGAGCAAGTCGTTAGGCAACTCACCTGATCCGCTTGATGTTATTAAAGAATACGGTGCAGATGCTTTAAGGTTTACAGTAATTTATCTTGCTCCGCTTGGACAGGATGTTCTATTCAGCACTGATAAATGTGAACTCGGTAGAAACTTTGCAAATAAGATCTGGAATGCAGGAAGATTTCTTTTGATGAACTCTGAAAGCATTTCGCGTAATCAGAAATTAAAAGATGCTCATAAAGATTTTGCCGATGAATGGATAATATCGCGTCTTAATCAAACTCTTCTTCAATTCAACAAGGCAATGGATGCTTTTGAAGTGAACAATGCAATTAAAATTGTTTACTCATTTATATGGAATGATTACTGCGACTGGTACATTGAAATGATTAAAGGCAGGTTGTACGGAGATAACGAGGAAGTTAAAACTGCCGTTCTTACCAGTGCAATTTCAATATTTGAAGATGCATTAAAAATGCTTCATCCGTTTATGCCGTTCTTAACAGAGGAACTATGGCAGTTAACGAATGAGAGAAAAGCTGGCGAAAGTATTTCTGTTTCAGAATTTCCTAAAGCTGATGAAAAACTGATAAACGAATCTGCCGAAAAAGAAATGGATTTTGTGAAAGATATCATAACTGCAATCAGAAACATTCGCGGAGAAATGAACATTGCTCCTTCTAAAAAAGTAAATGCGATGTTAAAGTCAGCTAATGTGAAAGATCATCAGGTTGATTACATCAAAAAGCTGGCAAAAGTTGAAGAGATTATAATCGACTCGAATCTTACTAAACCCAAAGCAAGTGTATCCGCAGTAATAAATGAATGTGAAATCTTCATTCCGCTTGAAGGATTGATTGATCTTGATGTTGAACGGCAAAGACTGCAAAAGGAAATAACACGACTTGAAGGTTCGCTTGCAGGAATAGAAAAAAAATTATCTAATGAAAAATTTGTTGCAAATGCAGCACCTGAAGTGGTTGAGAAGGAAAGAACGAAACAGAAAGAGTGGGTTGCTAACTTGAGTAAGCTGAAAGGGATATTGGGGAGTTTGAATTAACCTAAATGTCACACTTAGTCTGTTGAATTGTGACACACAATCAGAGGAGAAATAATATGTACCACAAACTTGAAGACTTCATTAACGATTGGGTTTATGAGTCCGAAGCCACACTAAAAGTATTTAACAATCTTACCGATGAATCTTTAACAAAGAATGTTGGAGAGAATGTAAGAACTGCAGGCAGACTTGCATGGCACATTACAACGTCAGTAATTAAAATGTCTCATCGCATTGGATTAACATTTGAAGCGGTTGATGAAAATTTCCCTGCTCCTGAAAAAGCACAAGAAATTTATGATACATATAAAGCAGTATCCGAAATGATGATTGCAGAATTGAAAGAAAAATGGACTGATGAAACCTTACTCATCGAAGATGATATGTTTGGTGAGAATTGGAAACGAGGGACAACGCTTGGAGTAATCATAACACATCAAATCCATCACCGTGCCCAGTTAACTGTTGTTATGCGGTTAGCCGGATTAAAAGTACCCGGTGTGTATGGACCTGCTAAAGAAGAATGGGCACAGTACGGTATGGCTGCTCAGGATTGACTATCAATGCTTTGAATAAATTCATGAACTTTTATCATATCAATTGGTTTCAGACACTTTAAAAATAAAAGCCCGGAATGTGAATCCCGGGCTTACCAAAATAAAGTGTAACTGCAGATTACTTAGTTAAAAGCATTTTCTTAGCAGATATAAAATCACCAGCCTGCAGTTTATAAACATACACCCCGCTTGCAAATTCCGAAGCATTAAAAGAAACCGAGTGTACTCCTGATTCCTTAAATTCATTTACAAGTGATGCAACTTCATTACCAAGAACATCATAAATTTTTAAAGTTACATTTCCGCTTTCCGGCAATTGATAGTTTATGATTGTTGAAGGATTGAACGGATTGGGATAATTCTGCTCAAGTGCAAAAGTTGTAACTCCATTAACATCGACTTCAATTTCATTTGAGTAGGCGAATGTTCCGTCAAAATCAATTTGCTTTAGTCTGTAACTGTATACACCAGGTTGAAGATTATTATCATTAAAAGAATAATGCTGCACATCGGTTGTTGTTCCATATCCATCAACAAATCCAATATTCGTCCAATTCTGACCTGATAATCTTTCAATTTGAAAACCGCTGTTATTTAATTCTGAGGCAGTTGACCATTTTAACTGAACATTATTATTGATAACGGATGCAGTGAATGAACTTAGTTCTACAGGTATATAAACGCCGCCTGTACCTTCCCAGCAATCAGAAACATATGCAGTTCCTCCAGTACCATCATTTCCGCCGCCAAAGAAAAGTTTTGTATAACCGGGTACAAACAATCCGTTTGGTAAACCTCTGGGGGCAGGTAAAGTACTCTCAAGATTCCATTGATTTGTGTCAGGATCATAATAATAGCATTTATCTGAAATCGCGTAAGGTGAAAATCCGCCACCGGAACCTACAAGAAAAACATATTGTCCATCTGTTGTAACCGACCATTTTGTAAAGTTTACATCTTCAGGCAGATCAGCAATCTGAGACCATGTATCTGTTGAAGTATTATAACGCTGACAGACTCTTGGACTTGTACCATCAGAAAGAAGTCCACCTACCATATAAATATATCCATCTATGTAAGCCATTCCGGCGTATCTTCTTGGAAAGAGTGATCCTGTTCTTGCTTCCCAGGTTCCGTTTGTAAGATGGTATCTCTGAAGGTATGTTGGATAAGGTGAACTAATTCCGGAACTGGAAGCATAAATATAATTGCCGCCATCCCACACTATTGAGTTTTGTGCATTCATGATAGAAGTTGGACCACCAGTAAGAACTGTCCACGTTCCGGTGCCATCACCGGCAGGTGTAAATTTTTCGAATACAGTTGTTGCACCTGTGCCGGAAAGTTTATAGAGTTCGCCGTTAGCAACGCAAAAAGCTGAGTTTGATGATGGACCTGTGCAGGAAGTTGAATTCACCCAGTTGCCTGTCGGAAGATGTAATGCAATGGCTAACGAGGTTGTGTTTTGACCTGCATGAACGTAAAGATAATCTCCTATTACGCCAAGCACCGATCTACCAAAAGTTGAAGTAGCGTTGGTTAGAGAACTCCACGTGGAAGGATCATCAACAAATGTATTCTCCTCATTTAATAAAACAGTGGGTATTGATGTACCAAATTCTTCAATATATGCTCTTTGCTCATCAGTTAATTCATAATCGGATTGAGCAAAGGAAAAATAAGTAAGAATAAAAAATGAGATAAGTGAAGAGGTAAATTTGAACATGCCGGATCTCCTTTAAATTATTAGTGAAATAATAATCACAAGAATTATTTAGCAGTATCAGCAGATTAATAATATTACTGCGAGTACCTTTATTGTAAAGGATTAACAGTTCAAAATATAAAAATGCTGAAGTGTATGCAACAAATGATGATTAGAATTAACATTATTTTTATATTTCATGTGGTTAAAACTATTTCACATTTCACAATATTTAATAAAGGTAATATGAAATGAAAAAACTATTAATAATTATCGCGATGTTATTTGTTATCGGATGTGCAGAAAAAACTGCCGATGATGAAATCAGCACAATGGAGGAAACGGAAATGCTTCAGGAAAAAATAGATAAGTTTGTTCCGGTTGAAATTCAATATGATGAATCACTTCTGGATGTAAGAGAAAAAATTGTTCTTGAAAAACTTTACCAGGCATCAATAATTATTGATGAACTTTTTCTTGAACAGGTTTATTCAAAAAACACTGAGATAAAATCTGATCTTCTTTCAAAAATTGAACAGGAAACTGATCCTGCTAAAAAAACTGAACATGAACTTAAACTTGAACTTTTCAACATTATGTTCGGTCCGTTTGACAGGCTGGATCATGATAAGCCGTTTATTGGTGAAACAGAAAAACCACTTGGGGCAAATTATTATCCCAAAGATATGACCAAGGAAGAATTTGAAAACTGGATTAAGAATAATCCCGATGATGAAAAATCTTTTACAAGTGAGTTTACTGTTATACGAAGAAATGAAGGAGGATTGACAGCTATTCCTTACAGTGAATATTATAATGATAAATTATCAGAAATATCAAAACTTATTAAAGAAGCTGCTGAGTACGCTGATAATCCATCGCTCAAAAAATATCTTAACTCAAGGGCAGATGCATTTTTAAGCAATGACTATTATCAAAGCGACATGGATTGGATGGATCTGAAAGATCATAATATAGAAATTGTAATAGGTCCTTATGAAGTTTATGAAGATGGTTTATTCAATTATAAGGCTGCCTTTGAATGTTTCTTAACAATTAAAGATCCGGATGAAACAAAAAAGCTTGAGATATTTGAAAATTATTTAAATGATATTGAAAACAATCTACCAATTCCGGATGAACACAAAAACTTTGAACGCGGCAGTGAATCACCGATTATTGTTGCCAATGAAGTCTTTACAGCAGGTGATACAAAAGCAGGCGTTCAGACCCTTGCATTCAATCTTCCGAATGATGAAAGAGTCCGGCAGGCTAAGGGTTCAAAAAAAGTTATGCTGAAAAATGTTCACGAAGCAAAGTTTAACAAACTTCTTAAACCGATTGCTGAAATGGTGCTTGATGAATCCGAGTTGCAATACGTTACATTTGAGGCATTCTTCAATCATACTCTTATGCATGAAATGTCGCATGGAGTTGGACCCGGTTATATTATAGTTGACGGCAGAGATACCGAAGTAAAGAAAGAACTTAAAGAAACTTATTCAACACTTGAAGAATGCAAAGCAGATATACTTGGAATGTATAACAACATGTTTATGATTGAGAAAGGTGTTTACCCTAAGGAAACGGAAAAACAGGTCTGGGTAACTTTTCTTGCCGGTGCTTTCCGTTCAATGAGATTCGGAATAAATGAAGCACACGGTGGTGGTAATGCAATCATATACAATTATCTTCTCGAAAAAGGTGCGTATGAATACGATGATGCAGCACAGAAAGTAAAAGTAAATTTTGAAAAGATTTATCCGGCTTTAACAGAACTTGCAACCAAAGTCCTGATGATACAGGCGGAAGGTGATTATGCCGGCGCTAAAGAACTTATGGCAAAATATGCAGTCAGTTCGCCTTCCATAGAAACATTAAGAAATAAACTTGCGGTACTGCCGGTGGATATAAAACCTGTTTTTGAGATAGAGAAGTAATTAAAAGAATATGCGGGGACATAGCTTACTATGTCCCCGTATTTTTGTAAGATAAATACAGTTTTCCTTCTTTCCCCTTACCTTATTCAATAATAAAAAAGTCTTTCGTGTTATTTGACGGAACGAGTAATTTGCCTGGCAATAAAGCAGGGGAAGTACTAAATCCACCCCAGGGGACGTCAACTTCCCAGAGTGTTATTCCCGAATTATCAACTGCTCTCACTTTATTTCCGCCAATCCCAACAAATATGTTTCCTTCGGCATCACATACCAGTCCGCAATCATTAAACTCTCCTAATGGCGACTTCCATCTTAATTTTCCTGAATAGTCGAGTGAATACAATGTATCGCTTGCAAAATACACGTTACCTCTTTTGTCAATAGTCCATTCATAGTAAATACTTAGATCCTGATTAGTTCTGTACTCCCACCTGATCGTTCCATCATCTTTCAGAGAATAAAATGAAACCTGACCCGGCTCACTGTATGCATAAGTATAAATATTACCATCAGAATCCACTATGGGTGCAAAAAGTCCCTTTGGTTCTTTTTCAAAGTACCATTTTACAGTTTGCGATTCAATATCTATTGCTATTACCGCTGCATCCCTTCCAATTGTGTAAATGGTTTTTGCGTCGTTTGAAAATACCAGATCAATTCTCACCCCAGGGTATAATCGGGTGTCATGGAGAGACCATTTAAATGTCCCATCAGGATTGACCGCATTCAGATTAACTGTATTAACTCCGCCGTTCAGAAAATAAAGAGTACCATCTTCACCAATAATTAGAGCCCGTGAAGGAAAGGCATTTGTGATTTGATAATCCCATTTTTTTGTGCCATCGGGATTTATGGCAAACAATCTGCCCGCATCAATAAAATATATTGTTCCGTCTCGTGAAACTATTGGAGTTGTCATGCATTGCTGTGCAAGAAATTTCCATTTAAGGGTTCCATCGGGATAAAAGGCATTTAATCCGTCAACATTCGATGTTCCATGGTATGAAGTAAAGTAGATTGTTGAATCGGCTCCTACCACAATACCGGATTGTAATTCATTTGTTTCAACAATTTTGGCAAGAATTCCTTTTTTTGGTCCGACAAACCTGCTTCTCCCTGTGGATTGCGGGTCGCCGTGATTTATTGGCCATGGACTATCTGCTAAACTTGGCCAGTTAATTTCTTCCTGGTATCCGGGTGGCTTCGGGGGCGGAGGATCGGTAATATTGTCCTGACATTCAAAGTTGAGAAATAAAGATATGATTACCAGATGAAAGAAAAATTTTCTAATCATTTTGTCTATAACTATAGAATAGTTTCAATTAAGTTTACAAAAGTTCATTACCACATACAAGATGCTTGGTGAGGAGATGCATTTTTATTTGATGATCACGAATTTACTTTTGATGAAAATGTAACCGGAATGGTTTAAGAATAGATTGTGGATTAAATATGGATGGTACTCAAATTACTGGCTGGTCTTTTGAATTAAACCAGCACTAAAAAGCAAATAATTATTATCAGAGTCAACTTTATTAATTATTCAACAAGTGTTGATAAATGTGAAGAGATAATAAAAACCCCAATGATAAAACACCGGGGTTAGTCAATTACGGGTTTCTTATCTTATCAATATCATTTTCCTGGTTTGAACTACTCCTTGTCCTGAACCTGTTTCAGCACCTGTTATTAATAATTGATAGATGTAGACCCCGCTTGAAAACGAGGTTGCATCAAACTCAACTTCATAACTGCCTGCAGGTTTGTATTCATTTACAAGAGCGGCTATTTCGTTGCCAAGAATATCATAAACTTTCAATTGTACAGACGAGGCATGCCTCGTCTCTACCCCAGGAATTGAATATTTTATTTTGGTAACCGGATTAAATGGATTAGGATAATTCTGATATAACATATAATCGGTCGGCAGGTTTACAACAGGATCATCTTCAACAGAGGTAACTTCATTGAATTTATTAATCAATACATATTCAATTAACTGCTTTGCCTGGTTTTGTTCCATATAATAAAGAGGAAAACTAAGCACAATGGATTTGTAATCTGCGCCAATATATTCAACACCAACCGGCTCGCCTTTCATATTTCCGGATGAAGTTGTTGAATCAAACTGGGTATCATATTTATAAATTGCAGATGCTGATTGATCCGGTATAATACCTTCAATTCCCAGCAAATGGTAATTTAGCGTAGGACTTGTTTTAGCAGTATCATTAAAAATATCTGGATACGAAGTCTGCAAAGGAATTGCGCCGATAAACCTTGCAGCGTTTTTATATAGTGAGCTGTCTATCTTTAAATAATCATACAGGAATGAACCGGGATGATAGGATGTCCCGCCTCCCGAACTTCCGCCAAATGTTCTTACGGGTCTGAATCCCGTATAAACAAAGTTGCCGCCAAAGTCCAGATAATCTTTAATTGCCTTTATTACCTCAGATGAATTAACAATATTCTGATTATCATCCTTCTGCCATATTATAGTTGAGTATGGTGAAAGTTGCATCAGTGAAACCTCCCCTTCTGAGATTACATCGTAATCATTTTTTTGAAAGCCTGAAAGAATTGAATTATAAAAATCGTCAACCTGTTCATCGGTTGGATTAAGTAGACTACCATTGCCGTCGGCAGTAGCATCAACAAGTAATATTCCTTTATCAAGCGTAACGGATCTGGAGATTACAGTATTGCTTTTACCACTTTCATTTAACTGGGTATCCTGAGCTTTTACATAATAATAATATTTAATACCGGATACAGTGCTCTGATCAGCGAATAAAGTATCTGTTAAAAGCTGATCGTTGAGTTTATCAAAATTATCTGTGGTGTCCTCAGATCGGTATATATTGTAACCGGCAAGGTCTAACTCAGCATTTGTGTTCCAGTTTAATTTTACAGAATGCCATTGCGGTAATGCTGAAAGATTTGCCGGAGGCAACGGAATTGAGTACGGTGTCATATTGCGTTCAATTAAAAAACTTTCCTGACCATCAGTATTAACCGCTGATACAGCAACATAATACTTAGTCCCCTCTGTAAGATCATTAATTATGAATGATGTATTTGTAGTGGTGAGTGTATTATCATAAACACCGGAAGCAGTTCCAACATAAATTTTATAATGATCAAAATCCGGTTCAATATTCGGCGACCAGTTTAAACTTAGTGAGGTTCCTGTACCGGTATCATATAAATAATAATCTTCTATTTTCGATGGCATCTTTACCGCAGTAAGAAGTAATGCGCCCGATGATTTTATTACTTCAGCACAGAATGGCATGCTGTAGTTTGTAATTATATCATTTGGTGAATGATAGTATGGACTGAAATCTCTTTCCTCAAAATAAACAGCATTGAATCCACGCTGATAGAATGAATAACTGTCTGAACCACTGCTGTTATTTCCTCCGTAATATGGTGTAAGAACAGAATAAAGTGATACCATATCAGTCGCAAGCTCTGCCCAGGCATAAGAATTAGTGTACCTGTTAATATCAACTGTGGCAAGTGATAGAGGTGCAGAAGTATGACTTATCATATCGTGGTTAATCATCAACTTAATATTCATATTGGTAACCAAAGCATTCTCAGCATAATGTTTACTGCCCCACAGCCCGTATTCTTCAGCAGCAAAAGTAACAAACTTAAGAGTGGATTTAGGCTGGTAGCCGCTTTGCATAATAACTCTTGCTATTTCAAGAACAGCCGAGGTACCGCTTGCGTTATCATCAGCACCCGGAGCAAAAGTATAAGGATCACCGCTTGAATAAGAATCGTGATGCCCGCCGAATACAAAATAATTTTCAGGGAGAACTGTACCTTGTAATGTAGCCACAACATTCATTTGCCATGTTCCCTGGTATTCAAAGGAATCAAGCACAACATCTGTAAATCCGAATCGTATGAATTCTGATTTAATCCATTTTGCAACAGAATCCCTGGTATTCGCAAATAAAAATCGTGTCTGAAAATCCTGAAGAGACTGAATAAAGTACTCAACGCTGTCGGCATTTACTTGTGAAATTATATTATAAATTGTTGTATCGATCTGGCTTACCGGGTTAAGTAAAAACATCTTTTCATTCTTAAAGTAAACTGATGATCCATCTAAAGAAGTAACATTGTATCCATCGGAAATCAGTTTGTTAACAGATGAAATGTTCTTTACTATAATTTCGCTGTTATGCCGGAATATTACATTTTCATTATTAACCGAAATACCCTGCGTGAAATCTTTTCTCGGCTTAACAATAAAATACTCTGAATCATCTGCATTGTTATCAATTATTGTTAACGTTATATCATATTGATCAAGCATATTCAATTCATGTGAATCTATCCTGCAGATTAATACATTTTCAAACTGGTGAATAACAGGAATGTTAAGCATCTCAATCTTATTAAGATCACTTGTTGAGTTAAGATCGATACTGATCAGAACTGAATTCCCCGTTTGAGCTGAAACACTGATAGTAATGAGTGCGGCAATAGAAATGTACAATAAAGAACGCATGCGAGACTCTCCCTTGATTTACTAAAAAAATACAGTACAAAATTACTGATACAGTACGCTAAAAACTATATATTATTTAAAACAAAAACCCTGCTCACATCTGGCCGGGTTAAAATATCTGTTTGAACTTTATCAGGACTATTTCAAAATTGTCATTTTTCTTGTCTGAATAAAGTCACCTGCTTTCAATTGATAAAAGTAAACTCCGCTTGAAAACGAGGATGCAACAAACTCAACTTCATAAATTCCTGCAGGTTTGTAATCATCGACAAGAGTTGCAATCTCATTTCCCAAAACATCAAACACTTTTATTGTTTGATGACCGCCGACTGGTGCCTGCCAACTGATCTTAGTGCTTGGATTGAAAGGATTAGGATAATTCTGATGTAATGCATAGTTAACCGGTAATGAAATAGTTACTTCTACTTCATTTGAATATTCAAACGTGCCGTCAAAATCTGTCTGCTTTAAACGGTAAGAATACTGTCCGGGACTTAATGCTTCATCAGTATAAGAATAACTCTGACGATCTGTAGTTGTTCCTTTACCACTAACGAATCCTAATTTCTCCCAACCGGCTCCTCCACCAGACAGGTTGCCAACTGCTGACGGCCTATTGCCTAATCGCTTTTCAATTTCAAATCCCATATTATTAACTTCACTAGCAGTAACCCAGTTTAATGTTACAGAATTACCTGAAACATTCGCTGTGAATGAAGCCAGTTCTACAGGAATTGGTCCTGAGAAAGGAGTGAAGATTACCAGACCTAAAGTTGAATCATCAACAAAGTGAAAAATATGATCTTCGATGGATGACGAGTCATACACACCCCAATCATTATTCTGTGCATAAACTGTTTCCAGAGTATTATTATAAAGATCATAAACATCAGAGCCCTGGATATTACCAAAAATAATATTCATACCATCATCAGTTGTATCTGCATTTTCAATATTACCAAGGTTAACCTGCGGGCCGGGCTGTCCGGCAATTCCAATCTGAATTGTTATTCCCCACCAGTTGCCATAAATAGTATTACCTGCGATAACCGGGGCAACAACCGCAGTTCCGTATGCGTTTATACCGCTTCCTGCGGCCATAACATCCGGATTGATATTATTGTTATAAATTAAATTGCTATGAATATAGGCGGTAATCGGATTAGAGCCCTGCAAAGCAATTCCGAAACTATTATTAAATATCTCATTATAAGCTATTTCGGAAGTAGAAGATGATCCTCCAAACAGAGTTGAAATACTTATGCCTCCGGTTCGGTGAAACATTCCTCCTTCAATTTTGTTATGTCTGATTGTCGGGGAGTTATTCCCCTGCGTTCCAATTGATATCTGGTTTTTGGGACTTGTGTTCTGTGAGTTATTGTTTATCAACTCATTGTATTCTATCAGCGGAGAGCAGCCTGTCGTCATAGTAATACCGTATTCATAACTTCTTTCTATGCGGTTATTAACAATGGCTGGATGAGAATCGCTTGAAAGATTAGCCCCTCTTCTGCACTTCCACAGATATGAATGGCTTAAAGTCGGGCTTGCACCAAGACATCTCAAACCATAATAAGCATATTCAATCCTTGCATAACTAATTATACAGGCAGAGTCAACAGAAGTATCTCTGAAATAAAAACCGTTAAATGAATTGCCAAGAGAATCCTCTACAGCAGCAGAAAAGAATATAGAATCTGTTGGTGTTCCTATCGCTAAGAATTTTCCAAATATTTCAAATCCGGATTGGGAACCTGAAAACACTACTACCGAGCCGGGCAGAATATAAATCCTGTCTGTTTCAGAAACAGTTATTTTATTGTTTATTGCATAATTTGGGAATGTGCCAGCTACCACTCCACCTGAATTAGTAACAAGATCATTAAGATTCCAGTTTACACCAGTGTTGGGTGTTGTGTATTGTGCAAAAAGTTGAGATGATAAGAATATAAAAAGTAAACAAAATGTTTTCATTGGTAACTCCAATATGTTTTAAGTAATAATTGCTTCCTGAAATTAGTTATTATCTGTGATGCGATCAATTGTTCTCTATTCATGTCTGATATTTATTCTAAGCCTATATGGATGTTTGCAATTTAGTTTAAATAAATCATTTGGTATTAATTTTTTATATGTTTTGATAACCGAATTAAAATATTCTTCATATAATTATTTTCTAAAGGTGATGTTATGAAACATTCTTTTTCTATTCTCTTAAATACAATGTTCTTCACACTGATTTTCTTATTCCAAATAAATGCTCAAACAGAAGCAACATTTATTCCCGATCTTGATGGGCTTGCTCCTGTTTCTACGGTAATTGCTGAGTCTGGCAATTATAGTGATATGTATGACCCTGGTTTTACTGTATATCCCGGATTTCCGAAGGAGGGACTATACACAGTTATTTCACCTAAAACAGGCGCCATCTACTGCAATATGGATGCTGATCCTGATATGGAAATAATATTTGGTGCTGGTGAAACTTTATATGCTGTAAATCTTGACGGAACAGCAGTTACCGGCTGGCCAAAAACCTTTACTCAATATTATGAAGCTGTCTGGGCAGTTTCATTTGGTGATATTGATGGCGATGGTGAAGGCGAAATAGTAGCAGGAATTGGCGGTCCTCTTGGTGGTCATATTCAGGCTTTTAAAAAAGATGGATCTGTAGTTACAGGTTTTCCTGTAAATGTTGGAAGGTATCCTATGACTCCTATTCTTGCTGATCTGGACGGCAATGGCTCAATGGAAATTATTCTGGGCACAAGAACCGGAGAGGCTTATGTTTATAAAGGAGACGGTACTGTATATCCGGGATGGCCAATTCTAATGGATAGATATGTTGCCTCTTCTGCTGCTGCAGGTGATGTAAACAATGATGGAGTAATGGATATAGTAATGGAATCCAGAAACCGGCTTTATGTATGGAATAAAGATGGTCAGTCATTACCCGGATTTCCTTATGCAGTTATGGATTCTTTAATAGGATCAAATTCATATTCTGCTCCTGTTCTGGCTGATTTAACAAATGATGGAAAACTTGAAATTGTTTTTTGTTCCCACTCCGATTCTACAAATGCCGGCGGAATTATTTACGCAGTTAAGTACGATGGAACAAATCTGCCGGGCTGGCCGAATACTGTACCGAACTGGATTTACGGTGCGCCAATAGTTGCCGATATCGATGGAGATACTGAATTGGAAATCATTATCGGTGAGTATGGTGCATCACCAACACCTTACTTTAATGTTTTTGCTTACAATGTTGATGGAAGTTCTGTTGCAAACTTTCCTATGGGCCCATATCATGGTTCTGCTAATCAGATAACTGTGGCAGATATTGATAATGATGGAATGTTTGAAATTATTTTTGATGAGAATGTAACCGAGAATGGCTTAGGAAGGTATCGTGCATTGAATATGGATGGTTCACAGGTTACTGGCTGGCCGCTTGAATTAAACCAGAACACAAGTTTTCAACAGCCGCTTTTGGGTGATTTAAATAATGATGGAACGCTGGATATGGTTGGAGGAAGTTTCAATTTTGATATTAATAACAAGCAGGTTTTTTTATATGCATGGAATACCGGACTGCCGTATGATCCAACTAAAATTGTAAACCCGATGTATCAGTTTAATCCTCAGCATACGGGTAAATATGTCGATCCTTCAACTATTCCTGTTGAGCTTGAATCCTTTATGGCATCCGTTAATAACAACGAAGTGATTCTTAACTGGGTTACTGCTTCTGAATTAAATAACATGGGTTTTGAGATTGAGAAGCGAGCAGGCAATAGGCAATCGGCAGTAGGCAGCCCGTCTGGTGGAGAAACCAGTTGGGAAAAAATCGGATTTGTTGATGGAAAGGGTACTACAACAGAAAAAACTTATTACACGTTTACAGATGATCAAGTACTTAATGGTAAAAACTTTTACAGATTAAAGCAGATTGATTTTGATGGTACTATTACTTATTCGAAAGAAATAGAGATTGATTTTAATTTGCCATATGTATTTAAACTTGAACAAAATTATCCGAATCCATTTAATCCTGCAACTATCATTAAATATAATATTCCGCAAGAAAGTTCTGTACAGCTAAAAGTAATAAACATTCTGGGTGAATTAGTTCATGAGTTCGAACATGAAATTCAATCAGCCGGAAATTATACAAAACTATTCAATGCATCACATCTGTCATCCGGGGTATATTTTACCGTAATGACTGCTACATCTTCAGGCTCTGGTAAAGTGTTTACCAGTAAGATTAAAATGATTTATTTGAAATAACCGCGGATAGTTAATAGAGTAGTTAAACCCGGTTCAAAATGAATCGGGTTTTTTATTAACTGAATATTATTTCTTATCAATAGTGTGTTCCATTCAATCTTATTTTATAAATTTGAATAATTACTATAATTACTTCCGTTTCAGGAGATAAAATGCAAACACACATAAAACAGGTAATAAAAAGAACCGGGGCAGTTGTTCCTTTTAATCAGGAGCGTATTGCAAATGCTATTTACCGTGCCGCAGTTTCTGTCGGCGGCAGGGATAAGAACATCGCACAACAATTATCTGAAAAAGTAGTTAAGCTAATGAATGAAAAGTTTCCGGAAGATTCAATTCTTCATATAGAATATATTCAGGATATTGTTGAAAAAGTTTTGATTGAAAACGGACATGCTAAGGTTGCTAAAGAGTTTATTCTCTACCGTGAAGAAGCAGCAAGAAGAAGAGATGCAGAAGGAAGATATGCATCCAAAATAAATGAGAATGTACCCTGGCAGAAAATATGGCGTAACCTTGATTGGGCAGTAACACATAATCTTCACACTATAGATCATCTTAACGAAAGAATAGCTAGAGGAGATTTCCCGCATATTGTTCATGAATCCGAAGCTCTTTATGAAGATGATGTTGAACTAGCTGCAAATTTAATTATAGACAGACTCGATTCGTTAAGAATGGTTATGATAAGCGGACCATCATCATCCGGTAAAACAACCACTACGCTTAAACTTGAACAAAAGCTTATCAAAAAAGGGTACAAATTCAAAGCACTCATTGTTGATCATTACTTCTTCGATCTTGAACTTCATCCTAAAGATGAATTTGGCGATTATGACTTTGAAACTCCGCAGGCTCTCGATCTTGAACTGATTAATGATCATCTTGTAAAACTTAGTAAAGGTGAAGAAGTACTAATTCCTTACTATGATTTCAAAACAGGAACCAGGAAACTTAATGTAACACCGATGCGGCTGGGGAAGGATGAACTTCTTTTGATAGATAGTTTACATGGGCTTTATCCTGATTTCAGTAAAGATATTTCGATTGATGTAAAGTTTAAATTATATCTTGAGCCTCTGCTCCAGATGAAAGGTCCTGACGGAAGATACATCAGGTGGACGGATTTAAGATTGATACGCAGAATGCTGCGTGATTCCGTTTACAGGGCGTACAAACCTCTGCAAACATTAGAGCACTGGCATTATGTCCGGTCAAGTGAATTAAGAAATATCATTCCATATTCCAACACGGCGGATTTTGTCATTAGCAGCGGAATGCCATATGAAGTACCGATTTATGCAAACAGAATGCTTAAACTTTTTGAAGAATGGACAACAATGTATAAAGATAATCCTCTTAAAGCCGATGCTTA
>JAWOIK010000132.1:0-7730 GCA_046484705.1 Ignavibacteriaceae bacterium
CGACGGAGGCGGTCAGCAGGCTCGCTAGGGCCAGGGCCAAGAGCTTCTTCATGGGTTTCCTCTCACGCGGGTGTGTGCCCCGAATGCGGGGCGGCGAACACGAAAGGCATTTTCAGGTGAGGGAGCTTGAACAGTTAGAGTTCCTCGCAGAAAACCGAGATCTGAAATAATTTCCTTTTTTGCGGATCCGGTTACTGTAATTGTCTGGTTAGCACTTTGGTTTGATTTCCACGCACCGACAAAAATAAATATTCCGATTACTATACTAAATCCGAGTATCAGGAAAGGAACTATTAAGTTATTTTTATTATTCATAAAGTTGAAATTTCCTTTGCTAAATTGCGATGCAACTTATCAAAAAAGCGAAATTTTAACAACTGAAATTGAAGTAGGATAAGTTTAATATTATTTGACTGTATGAGGATAAGAATTGTCTATTAAATTAATTACCTAGTGCTTTTTTGTCTTCAATTCAAAATATTTCAGGAATTCTTCAGCATTCAGAACGTCTATCTTGCCCTTATTATAATCTGCTTTATTTCTAGTAACAAGAATATTTATTCCGTTATTAACGGCAGTGAAATACTGAATTGCGTCTTCAAAATCGTTAAACTCTGAATTAAGGGATTGTTCAATTATTCTTTCATCTATTGATAAAATATTTACTATAGTTTTTAGTTTTCTAAGATTTTTTAATGCTATAGCATTTGAAGAATATTTTTTTAGCAAATAATGCAGATTTGCAAATACTAATGGAGAAGTAAACCCTTTTATTTTGTTCTGATCTATTAAAGTAAAAAGTCTGGCGGCAAAAGTATAAAATGGTTCACGTTCAGCCAGCAAATCAAAAATAATATCGGAATCGATAAAAATTTTTATCATTTACTATATTTATTCTCAATATGTTTTTGATATTCTTCTTTAATATTTATCTGCTTTTTAAGATTAATCACACCAGATAGCTCCAGTACATTTGGAGAAATTTCAATATCAGTTATTTCATTTTTTTCGGAAACCATATTAAAATAATTTTCAACCATTAAAGAAAGGCTTTTCTTATTTTTCCGGGCGTATTTTTTTGCTCTTTCGATAGATTTTTTATTTAACTTTAATGTGAGTTTTGTATTCATAATAAATAACCAAGTTGATACGTAGAATTTTAATTCAATTATACGTATCATTTTTCTTTTTATCAAGTACATTTTAGTCAAAAGCAGTTATGACAAATCATCCAAATAAGCTAATTAACGAGAAAAGCCCGTATTTAATTCAGCATTCGCATAATCCGGTAGATTGGTATCCCTGGGGCGACGAAGCATTTGAGAAAGCTAAAAAGGAAAATAAACCGATTTTTCTTTCAATAGGGTATTCAACATGCCATTGGTGTCATGTGATGGAAAAAGAATCGTTTGAGGATAAAGAAGTTGCAGCTTTGCTTAATAATACCTTTGTCTCAATAAAAGTTGACAGAGAAGAAAGACCGGATATTGATGGAATTTATATGTCAGTCTGCCAGATGATGACAGGTGGAGGAGGCTGGCCTTTAACAATAATTATGACTCCAGATAAAAAACCATTTTTCTCAGGAACTTATTTTCCTAAAAGACAAAAGTTCAACCGTATCGGTATGATGGAGTTGATACCGAGGATAAAGGAAGTCTGGGTTAATAAACGTGATGATATTTATAAATCTGCAGATGAGATTGTAGATGCACTGAAAAAATCTGCTGCATCAACTGAAAAGGCGGCACTTTCATCAGAAGTTTTCGACAGGGCTTTTGAAAGTTATAAACAGCGTTTCGATTCTGTTCACGGAGGATTTGGAAATGCACCTAAATTTCCATCACCGCACAACCTGATGTTTTTGTTACGATATTATTACAGAACAAAGAATGATTCTGCCTTAAAGATGGTTACAGATACTTTGACTCAAATGAGACTCGGCGGAATTTATGATCAAATCGGATTCGGATTTGCACGATATTCAACAGACAGTGAATGGCTTGTACCTCATTTTGAAAAGATGTTGTATGACCAGGCAATGATGTCTATGGCATATACTGAAGCATATCAGATAACAAAGAATGAATTATTCAGACAAACTTCTGAGGAAATTCTTGAGTACGTTTTAAGAGATATGACACACGCTGAGGGAGGATTTTTTTCAGCTGAAGATGCTGATAGCGAAGGCGAAGAAGGCAAATTTTATTTGTGGACGATTGAAGAGATTAAAGACACTCTAAAAGATGATGCGGAATTTTTTATAAAACTTTTCAATATTGAAGATGATGGAAATTGGGTTGATGAATCAAAGGGTATGATGACAGGAACAAACATTCTTCACTTAAAAGATACCGTTGAGAACTTACAGAAAGATGATCAATTCAAAAAAACTGATTTAAAAGAATTTATCCGCCGAACAAGAAAAATATTATTTAATGTAAGAGAAAAAAGAACTCATCCCCATAAGGATGATAAAGTTTTAACTGACTGGAACGGTTTGATGATTTCAGCATTTTGCAAAGCCTCCGGAGCATTTGATAATAGTGATAACAAATTTGCAGCGGAGAAGGCAATGAGTTTTATTTTCACAAAACTCAGAACAAATGACGGAAGTCTTATTCATCGTTTCAGAGATGGAGAAGCCGGTCTTCCGGCGCATTTAGATGACTATACTTTTATTATTCAGGCTTTACTGGATCTGTTTGAACTCACTTTCAAAACAGAATATCTTAAAAACGCAATTATGCTGCAGGATATTTTATCAGATCATTATCTGGATAAAATCAATGGCGGTTTTTTCTTCACGGCTGACAATGGTGAAGAATTGATTAGCAGACAAAAAGAACTTTATGATGGAGCATATCCTTCCGGGAATTCTGTTATGCTTTTAAATCTTGCACGCCTCGCTAAACTAACTACCCGTCAGGAGTATGATGTTGTTTTAGAGAAAATGATCAATCACTTTTCAGGACAAGTCAGTAATTATCCATCCATCTTTTCTCAGTTTCTTACAGGACTGGATTTCATAATGAACAAATCTTATGAAATAATTATTGCCGGACCTGAAAAATCCGAAGTAGTTATTGATGCAAATAAAAAAATTCACAACGCTTTCCTGCCGAACAAGATTTTCATATATAATAATACTAAAGATGAGGTATTGCAATTAATTCCTTACCTTCAGGCAAATAAAGCAATAGATAATAAACTTACAATTTATGTTTGTGAAAATTATAAATGCAATTTACCTGTGCATACTATTGAAGAAGCTTTGGTAATTTTAAATGACGGCATAATTTTAGATAATTAACCGGTATAGTGTTAATTTTGTAATGCTAATCAATCAATGTTGGAGAAATTGTGAATCAGGATAATAAATTTATTCGTTCATTAATTCAAAGTTCACTCCAGGGCAACAACTCTGCCTTAGAACAGCTTTTTAATATGAACCTGGGAAAAGTTTATACACTTGCTCTTAGACTTACAGCTAACTTCGATTCCGCAGATAAATTAACTGAAATGGTTTTCGTTGAAACCTGGAAACAACTGGGATTTCTTAGGGACGATGCAACATTCAGTTCGTGGATTACAGGCATTACAGTTTACCAATGTCTTAGGTATTTAAGGGACAACGATAATCCTCAACATCTCGAGGCAGTAGCTCTTCCATCAAAAGATACATTGGAAAAAGTTATTCTTTCTTTACCTAAAAATGAAAGAGTGGCAATAGTACTACATTATCTTGAAAAATATACTCTTGAGGAAGTCGCTGATTTATTAGCAGTATCAAAAACTGAAATCTCAAATTATATTGAAGAGGGGGAGAAAAAAATTATAAACCGTTCACCTGATATTACTTCTTCACAATCGGTTGTAGAAAGTATTAATAAAATAAAAGTTGACATAAACCCTAATAAGGATTTAATAAACCAGGCTTTTGTTTCTATATACAGGACTAAGTCTGAAGAAGAGGTTAAGGAAAAGTTTTTAAATGAAAAACAGGCTTCTGCGGAATTAAAAACAGAGGAGGGAGGAAAAGAAAAGGGTGGTTTTGGTGGTTTATTTAAAAAGATTTTACCTAAGTCAAAGAAATAGTCTTTAATTGTGTGGAGTCATAGTTTGGAGGATCAAAAGTGATCCGCTTTTTTATTTCTTCGGTTTATAGTAGTGGGAACTTTGTCCGAAGAAAACTTCTGCCGCATCCATAATAGTCTCAGATAAAGTGGGATGAGGATGAATAGTTAATTTCAAATCTGTAACATTAGCTCCCATTTCAATAGCAAGCACACCTTCGGAAATTAAATCGCCTGCATTTGGTCCGCATATACCAATACCCAGCAGTCTTTCAGTTTCCGGATCTATAATTAATTTAGTAACACCATCAGTTCTATCCAGTGTAATTGCTCTTCCGCTTGCAGCCCAGGGAAATTTTGCAACTTCATATTTAATTCCATCCTTCTTTGCCTGCTCTTCGGTTAAACCTGCCCATGCAACTTCCGGATCAGTAAATACAACAGCAGGAATTGCAAGAGGTTCAAATGCTACTTTATGTCCGGCAATTGCTTCAACAGCAGTTCTGCCTTCGTGTGAAGCTTTGTGTGCAAGCATCGGCTCACCGGCAATATCGCCAATTGCATAAATATCCAGATCATCTGTCTGTAATTGTTTATTAACTTTTATCCATCCGCGATCAGTTGTTGTAACTTTTGTATTCTCTAAGCCTAGTCCTTTTGTCTCTGGTTTTCTTCCAATTGACATCAACACATAATCATATGTTTTTTCTGATGTATCGCCTTTTTCATTCTGAATCTTTACACTAATTCCGTTCTTTACCTCTTTTATTTCAAGAACTTTGCTGTTAGTCATAACTTCTTCATATGTGTCTTTAATTTTTCTTACAAGAAAGTTTACAAGATCACGATCAGCACCGGGCAGCAAACCAGGCAGCATTTCAACCACAGATACTTTTGTTCCTAATGCCTGATATACAGAACCAAGCTCAAGTCCTATGTATCCGCCTCCAACAACCAAAAGTGATTTTGGTATTTCAGGAAGATCAAGAGCAGAAGTGGAATTAAGTAATCTTTTAGATTTAATATTAATTGATGGAATTGATGCAATAACAGAACCGGTTGCAATTAATGCTTTTTCAAATGAATGTTCAATGGTTTCACCGTCAACTTTTTCAATTTTCAACTTTGATGAATTAATAAAACTTGCTCGACCCTGGATATAATTGATCTTACGCTGCTTAGCAATCGTACCCATTCCGCCTGTAAGTTTATCAACAACTTTATTCTTGAAATTTCTTAATCGATCAATATCAATCTTAGGTTTGCCGAATTCGATTCCCCATTCTTTAGCATGATCGGCTTCATGAATCAGCTTTGCAACATGAAGAAGAGCTTTTGATGGAATACATCCACGGTAGAGACAAACTCCGCCGGGATTCTTTTCAAGATCGACTAATGTTACATCCATTCCCAGATCAGCGGCAAGAAAAGCAGCAGCGTATCCGCCAGGTCCGCCGCCGATTACTGTTAATTTTATTTTATCGCTCATAAGTATCCTTAAAACAATGGGACACTGATTTTTATGATCTATTATGATTTTTTAAGATCATAATTGATCTTAATCATCATAATAATCAGTGTACAATTTCTACAATAGTAATTTAATAGGGTTCTCTAACGCTTCAACAACAAATCTCAAAAACCTGATTGCATCTGCACCATCAATAATTCTATGATCGTAAGAAAGAGACAACGGCAGCATTAACCTTGGTTCAAAAACTCCGTGACCATTCCAAACCGGTTCAAGTGATCCACGAGAAACACCGAGAATTGCAACCTCAGGTGTGTTAACAATTGGAGTAAAATAAGTTCCGCCGATACCGCCAAGGTTTGTGATTGTCATACTTCCGCCCTGCATATCTTCAAGTCCGATTTTCTTGTTGCGTGCTTTTTCTGCAAGTTCATTCATCTCAATCGAAATTTCTGTTAATGATTTTTGATCTGCATTTTTGATGACAGGAACAATTAAGCCATGTTCTGTATCAACAGCAATTCCAATATTAAAATATTTTTTATAGATAATTTCCTTTTTCTCCATATCAATACTGGAGTTGAACTGAGGAAATTTCTTCAGAGCTTCTATAAGAACTTTTACAAGAATTCCGGTTATTGTTAACTTCGCTCCCTCTTTTTCCATTACCTTAGACAATTCTTTTCTTGTCTTTTCCAGATTTGTAATATCGGCTTTATCAAACTGAGTAACGTGAGGAATAGTTGCCCATGCATAACTTAAGTGTTCCGCTGTTTTCTTACGGATGTTTGACATGTCAGCTTTTTCAATTTCTCCAAACTTTGAAAAATCCGGAAGAGACTGTGCTTTGATTCCGATTCCAACTCCTTCTGAACGCGACTGATGTAATTTCTTGGAATATGCTTTCACATCATCCATGGAAATTCTGCCGTTCGGACCTGTGCCGGGAACTTTATTTATATCAACGCCAATTTCACGTGCAATTCTTCTTACAGAGGGAGCTGCAGGAGCAGCACCGCGGCTTATCGGAGGCTGTTCATCAAGTTCCATGGGATGAACAGATTTTCGTTCACCTTTTTGTTTTTCTTTCTTCGGTTCAGTTTTCTTTTCTTCCTTTGGTTCAGACTTCTCATCTTTTTCAACTTCTTTTGGTTCCGGCTCTCCTTCAGGTTCTCCATCACTGGTTTCAACTTTAAGTATAACCTGACCAACTTTAGCTTTGTCGCCGGCTTTAATTAAAACCTCAACTACTTTACCCGAAATATTGGATGGAACTTCAATTGTGGCTTTATCAGTTTCAATTTCAAGTATTCCCTGGTCCTTTTCTAAGGTATCTCCTTTGCTGACCAATACATTTAGCACATCAGCAGATTCGATATTCTCGCCGAGATCTGGAAGTTTAATTTCTACAATTTCTTTTTTACCAGATGATTTAGATTCAGATTTGTCTTCTTTCTTTTTAGTTTCAGGTTCAGATTTCTCATCTTTCTTTTCATTTTCAGATTCGTCTTTTTTATCATCCTGCTTTTTTTCGTCAGGCTTTTTTTTCTGAGTTTTTTTATCAGGTTCTTCTTCCGACTTTCCATTTTCGTCAACTTCCATAATCGTAGCGCCGACTTTAATATTATCTCCGGCTTTCACAAGAAGTTTTGTAATCTTTCCTTCAACAGAAGAAGGAACTTCTATAGTAGCCTTATCTGTCTCTATTTCTATAATAGCCTGATCTTTCTGTACAACATCTCCTTCGCTGACCAATACGTTAAGTACATCAGCCGCCTCTATGTTTTCACCAAGTTCAGGTAATTTAAATTCTGTTGCCATTATTTAACCTTAATTCAAAAATATTTTTATCAGAGTCATTTTAATTTGTAATGAACTCACCTTAAAACTGCCTGCCAACTTTTGATTGAAGAAGCAACGACAGGATACATCCACCCCTTCTCTTTTTAAGAGAAGGGGGCAGGGGATGAGTTTCCTGTTGCATAAACGAAAACCCGAATACGTATAAAATTCTCTTTATATATTAAATTCTTTTTGCTTTTACAGCACTTATCTTAATATCACAAACTCACCCTAAATCCCTCTCTTGAAAAGAGAGGGACTTTTAAAAAAATTGTTTACCCCTTTTATTTCTAAGAGAAGGGGCGTGGGGATGAGTTCCAAAACTATAATGCATATATATA
>JAWOIK010000260.1:0-3065 GCA_046484705.1 Ignavibacteriaceae bacterium
TAAAAATTTATATAGGAAAGCTATACCTAAACCGTAATAAACTTTTCTTGCAAGATTACCTCCCTTTTCCCCGGCAACAAGTACATCTGCACAGGCTGTTCCTTCCGGGTATGGCAGAGTTTTATGCTCTTTAACAATTAATGATCTTCTTAATGGAATCATAAACAGAACCCCGAGAATACCGCCTGCAAGTGCCAGTACAAAAATCTGGAAGTACTGGAAATATTCTTCACCGCCGGGAAGAAATAATAAAGCCGGAATAGTAAAGACCACACCGGCTGCAACAGACTCACCTGCCGAACCGATAGTCTGAACTATATTGTTTTCAAGTATAGTTGATTTACCAAGCTTCTTAAATACAGCTATTGCTAAAACTGCAATAGGAATAGAAGCGCTGACCGTTAGACCTACTTTAAGTCCGAGGTACACAGTTGCAGCTCCGAATATAATTCCGAATATTGCGCCTAGTATAATTGCTTTTGGTGTAAATTCAGGAATTAATTCTGAAGGAGAAATGTAAGGCTTGAACTTTGCTTCTGAAGAGTTGTTATCTGCCATATTAAAATATTCCTGTTAAATAGTATATTTAAAATAGATGGTAAGAAACATCTGAAATATTAAAATGAAATGCAAAAAAATAATGGAAGTGATTGTATTAAATAATTAAATTAGCAGTTATTAAACGGACAATTATTGAAAAATATTAATTTAGGAAATATTGATTCGGTTCTTATTATACGGTTGAGTTCACTTGGAGATATACTTCTTACAACACCATTAATAAGAGCGATTAAAAAAACTTATCCCGGAATTTCAATTGATATGATTGTGAAAAGGCAATACCTTGATGCCATTATTCACAATCCATACCTGAGAAATAAACTCTATTATCTTCCTGATCAACGGAAAGAACTATTAGAAGAAATTCAGACAAAGAAGTACAACCTTATAATTGATCTTCAGAATAACCATCATTCAAAAAAAATAATGTCCGGATTAAGCGGAATCCAGATAAAGTTTGATAAGAAACCTCTGAAGAAATTCCTGCTTGTTCAAACAAAAATTAATTTGTTAAAGGATGCGGAGCAAATACCTATTCGATATGCGAATACACTGAATGAATTAAAACTTGATGATGAAGGGCTGGATCTTATTACGCCCCTGCCGCCGACAGAATTCAAAGGTACCGGTAACAACTTAATAGGTATTTGTCCTGGCGGCAGACATTTTACAAAAATGTGGCCAAAAGATTATTACGTTAAGCTGTGCAGAACCTTTATTAAAAACGGATGGAATGTTATTATGTTCGGTGGTTTAGCTGACAGGCTGACTTGTTTAGAAATAAAAAATAATGTTCCTGAAGTTATAAATATGCAGAACGATGATAACATACTTCAAACCGCGGCTGATATGAAATTATGCAGAGCTATTTACTGTAATGATTCAGGATTAATGCATGCTGCAAGTGCAATGAAAATTCCTGTCATCGTTTTCTTCGGATCTACTGTGAAAGAGTTCGGGTTTACACCATATAATAACAGGCATATAATCCTGGAAGATAATTCTCTCTCCTGCCGTCCATGTTCGCATATAGGGAAGCATAAATGTCCTAAAAAACATTTTAAGTGTATGCGGGAAATTACTCCTCAATCTGCTTATGATTCATTGAAAAGAATAATAGCAGTATGAAGACGGTTTGGTATTTAGTTTACGACTTTATTGTTATTCCGTTCCTTTATACTGTCTTGCAGTTTGCAGGGATCTTTAACAGTAAAATAAAACGCGGAATAAAAGGTCGCAGACGGGTATATGAAGAGATTATTCTTAATGCATTATCAATAAACAAAAATAAAAAACTTGTATGGTTTCATTCGTCTTCACTTGGAGAATTTGAACAAGCTAAACCGATAATTGAAGAACTTAAACAAAACAGGGATATTAATATCCTGATAACTTTTTTCTCACCTTCAGGTTATGAAAATTCAAAAAAATATCCATACGCAGAACTCATAGCCTACATCCCATTTGATACAATTTATAATGCACGGAAGTTTATAAGTATTGTAAAGCCTGATCTTGCTGTTATTATGAGATATGATATCTGGCCTAATATGATAAAAGCATTAAGCGAAGCAGAGATACCTGTATTTCTGGTTGATGCAACCATGAGGGGCAATTCTTTAAGAAAACTTCCTGTTATAAGATATTTTCACAAAATACTTTTTAATTCACTTACTAAAATATTAACTGTTTCAGAAACCGATGAGAATGAATTTTCTGATTTTGGAGTTAAACCGGAAAAAATTATTTCCGTTGGTGATACGAGATTCGACAGAGTGTACCAGCGCAGTCATATGGCAAAGGAAAAACATCTCATCAAGGATAACATACTTCTGAATAAAAAAGTTTTTGTTTTTGGAAGCAGCTGGGAACAGGATGAAGAAGTTGTTTTTCCTGCATTCATCAAACTTGCTGAAATGGATGCATCTGTTATTATGATTGTAGCACCTCACGAACCGACTTTGCTTCACCTTGAAAAGATTGAAAATGAATTTTCAGGGAAGCTTAAATCTATTCGGTTTTCATTTCTCAACAGTTATAAAGATGAACGGGTGATAATTGTAGATTCCATAGGTATTCTGTTAACCTTATATACTTATGCCGATGCTGCTTTTATTGGAGGAAGTTTTAAACAAAGTATACACAATGTGCTGGAAGCCGCTGTATACGGAATTCCTGTTATTTTCGGTCCGAAGATCGACACTTCCCAGGAAGCCAAAAAACTTCTTGAGCTTGGCGGAGGGATTTTAGTTAGAAATAAAAAAGAAGCTTATAAAAATTTAAGAGTATTATTTTCTAATGATGAGCTGAGGAAAAATAAGGGACAAACTTCATATCGGTACGTAAGAGAAAATCTCGGTGCCACAAAACGAATATTAGATGAAATTTATAACTTTATTTAAAAACAATTTAAAGGTATCTGGTTTTCAGAATTTCAATATGATGAAAAGAATGACCGGCAATCATAAACAGCAAAGCGTTCACAGTAACCTCGTAACCGCTTG
>JAWOIK010000341.1:0-5328 GCA_046484705.1 Ignavibacteriaceae bacterium
AGTTAAAAATGCTTATTTGCTTGTCCACTCAGAAAAATCAGGAATTCATTTAAATATTGCTGAAGGTAAAACAGATGGCTTCGATGCTCATCCTCAGCAGCCGAATCATCTGGCAAGTGTTGGAAAATTATTCACTGCTGTTCTCATTGGAATTTTATACGACAAGGGTAATTTGTCATTTGATGATAAAATATCAAAGTATCTTGATAAAGAATTGATGAACAAGCTTCATGTTTATAATGGAAATGATTATTCGGAAGAGGTTGAAATAAGACATTTGTTAAATCAATCTTCAGGGTTGAATGATGTTTTCTACCACTTGTGGAAAAAACTCGTTAAGGAGCCGCAAATAATTACGCCAAGAGAAGCTGTGATTTGGGGTAAGGAAAATTTGAAGCCAAAGTTTAAGCCTGGTAAAAAGCATTTCTATACAGATACTAACTATTACCTTCTGGGATTAATAATAGAGAATATTACCGGAAAACAATTTCATGAAGTCTTACATCAATACATTTTTGAACCTCTTGGTATGGAGAATGCATATATGTTTGGATATTCAGACCCGGTAGTTAAGTCTGATTTTCCCGTTGCAAAACTCTATATTAATCAAATAGATGCTTTATCATTAAAGGGTACTGCACAAATAGATTATGCCGGGGGCGGCATTGTTGCAACACTCGAAGAATATTTAAAGTTTATGAAGGCTTTGGTAATCATCAAATAGCAAGTAAAGAAACACTTCAACAAATGCTTAATGATGATCACCGGTCATTTCCAACAATCCGATATGGTTATGCAATATGGAAGTTTATAACTATACCCCTCTTATTGCCGGAGAAATATAATTGCTGGGGATGTGTCGGTTTAACAGGAGCTTTTATGTTTTATCATCCCAAAACTGATAGTTATATAATTGGAAATTTCAATGATTCTTCATATAAATCAAAAGCATTAAATTTTATGCTGAGGAAAGTGATTAAGCCCTTATTAAAATTAAACAAATCTGGGGGGTAACGAATTATCATTTGTAGTTAGTTATTCATACTGCTTATTTTAACACACAATAAAATAATTTTTATACAGGCGGAGAAATGAAAACTTTACTTGTTTCAATATCAGTTTTATTCCTAATCGCTTCTTCCTGGAATTACGCACAAGAGACTTCCTTTCAAAAACTTGTTATAGTCCCTCTTAACTCTATTGGCATTGAGCCGGCTTATGTTCAAACTGCTGAATCCATATTAAGAATGGAAATAAATAGAATCAGTACTCTGGATATAATCTCAGAAAGACGTACAAGAGAGGTTATGGAAGATGATTACTGCGATGATACCGAATGTGCAATGGAAATCGGCAAAACACTCAATGCTGATCAGGTGCTGTTATGCAACCTTAACGCACTTGGAGACAAAATAATTGTTCAGTATAACCTGCTTGAAATTCCATCCGGGAAAAGAATAGTAACCGATCAAACAACCGCATTGAATGTTGAAGATCTTGAAGCTGTTATGAAACGTGTTGCGGTAAGTGTAGTTTCAAAGCAGTCTTTTAATAAAAATGTTGAAGTGGGAAGTGTGGTCGGTAAAGAATCTGTTGAATCATTGCGAAGAGCCGCCAAATATAATTTCGGTTTGGGGTTTGGTTACTTGTTCCCGACTAACGGTTATGATGAAGATAAAAAATCATTTACAATTAATGTTTATTTCGATTATGAAATTACGGACTACGCAGTAGGTTTAATGCTTGGTGCAAGAAAAGGCGTAGCCATGAATATTTATGGGAATTACCTGTTTTCAAAAACCGATGTTTGTCCTTACGTTGGTGCAGCATTAGGGTTTCATTGGGTTACCAGCCATAAAAATGATGTGGTTTATTATTTCCCTTATTACACAGAACCTGTTAAAAAAGATGAAGACGGAATTGAGCTTGGTTTAGAAGCCGGTATAAGGCTGTTCCACACCTATAATTTCCAGATATTTATTAAAGGAGAGTATATTATGACATTTAACGATTATAATGATAAAGCTTTTGTGTTTACAATTGGGATATTGTAACCGCCGTTTTATGTAATAAAAATATTGTTGCTATTATTCTGTAATTTCTTGCTTCGTCGGAGAAGTCGGGATTTCATTTCCGAAAAGCTTAATTATTTTATCACAAAACTTTAAAAGATAATTTAAAATTTCTTCGGGTCCGGTGAATTTGTTCTCTATGGTCAGTTTCATTACTTCTTTTTGCTGAACGAACTTTATTTCGTTTTTGTATTCGTCCATTATAAATCTCATCAACTCTACAAACTTATATTTATAGTATTCTTCATTCTCACCTCTTGGAAGTATAATAAAAATATTTTTTCTTTGAATAATAATTCTTTCAAACAAAGCATGAGATGCGAAGAAGCGCAGACTTGCTGTTTCGATAAGTCTTTGCACAATTGATGGAAGCGGTCCGAAACGGTCTTTCATTTCTTCAATAATTTCATTTATCTCTTCAAGCTTCTCAATTGAGTAAAGTTCGGTATAATAGTTCAATCGTTCTTCCTGTTCCGGAACGTAAGTATCGGGAATACCAATACCGAAAAATGCATCAATTGTTGGCTCTGTTCTTTCTTTTTGCTTAGGAAGCGATTTAAATACTTCCTGAAATTCCTGGTACTTCAATTCCTCAACAGCCTGATTTATCATTTTTACATAAAGATCGAATCCAACGTCGTTTATAAAACCGGTTTGTTCTGTTCCGAGCAAATTACCGGCACCGCGTATTTCAAGATCGCGCATGGATAAATTGAATCCCGCACCAATTTCAGTAAACTCTTCAATTGCCTGAAGTCTTCGCAATGCTTTCTTTGTTATTCCGCTCATTGAAGGAACGATGAAGTATGCATACGCCTGTCTGTCGGATCTTCCAACTCTACCGCGCAATTGATGAAGTTCTGCAAGTCCGAATCTATCTGCACGGTTCACAATAATTGTGTTTACATTCGGAATATCTATTCCCGATTCAATAATCTTTGTTGAAAGGAGCACATCAAATTTTTTATTTAGAAATCCATGAATGACATCTTCAAGCTGTGATGGTTTCATTTGTCCGTGTGCAATTGCAAGTTTAGCTTCGGGAACATATTTTTTGATATATCCTGCAAGTCTGTCAATTGAGTGAACCCTGTCGTGCACAACATATACCTGTCCGCTGCGTTTTAATTCATTCATTATCCACTCTCGTATTTTGCTCATCTCAAAAGTAGATACGGTTGTATAAATCGGCTGACGGTTTGGCGGTGGAGTTGCAATTATTGAAAGATCACGTGCACCAAGTAAAGACAAATTTAAAGTTCTCGGAATCGGCGTTGCTGTAAGAGTTAGAGTATCAACATTCACTTTAATTGATTTTAATTTCTCTTTTGATTTTACACCGAAGCGGTGTTCTTCGTCAATTATCAAGAGACCCAGGTCTTTAAATTTAATGTCTTTTGAAAGCAGCCTGTGTGTACCGATTACAATATCAACCTGACCATCATCAAGCTTGCTGACAATTTCAGATTGTTCTTTTCTTGTTTGAAATCTTGACAAAGCTGCTACTCTTAAGGGAAACTGTGACAGCCGATCTGTAAAAGTATTATAATGCTGCTCGGCAAGAATAGTTGTCGGAACAAGAATAGCAACCTGCTTTCCATCCTGTACGGCTTTGAATGCTGCACGTACAGCAACTTCTGTTTTGCCAAAACCAACATCACCGCAGACAAGTCTGTCCATTGGGTTCTCTGCTTCCATATCAATCTTAACATCATCTGTAGCTTTTGCTTGATCGGGAGTATCTTCATAAAAGAAAGATGCTTCAAGTTCTTTCTGCCAGACAGTATCATTGCTGAACTGAAATCCCTTTGATGCTTTACGTTTTGCATAAAGCTCAATCAATTCTCTCGCAGCTTCTTTTATTTTCTTTTTGGTTTTTGCTTTTGTGTTTTGCCATTCGCCTGTGCCAAGAGTTGAAAGGGTTGGAACAAGATTTTCATTTGAAGAATATTTTTTAACGAGAGTCAGATAATTAAGATTAACATAAACAACTCCGCCTTCTGCATAAAGAATTTTCATCGACTCCTGAAGGGTTTCGCCTATCTTAATGGTTTCCAGTCCGGCATACTTCCCTATTCCGTAATCTTCATGAACAACATAATCCCCTTTTTTAATTGAAGCAAATGCTTTTGATTTCGCTCTTTTGAATTTTTTCGAAGTAGAGATTTTAGTGCGGTAAGGTTTATTAAAGATCTGGTAATCAGTAAGCAGCAAAAACTTTTCTTCTTTATTAATAAATCCTTCTTTAACGGCAAAAGTCACTATTCTGATTTTACCTGAATCAATCAGATTTGCGAGTTCTTCTTTATACTCTGAAAGAAGATCGCGAAGACGTGTTTCCTGAAGTTCATTTTCAACAGTAATTACAACATCAAAACTCTGTGCTGTATACGTGGAAAGTGTATTAAACAGAACTTCATAATTGGAATTTATTGTTGGTGACGGTGTAAAGCCAAGTTCAATTCGATTGCTGTTAGATGATATTTCCTCTTCTAAAATCCATCTAACTTTATATTGATTGATAAAGTCGTTCTTTTCTACCTCTATAACTTCAGCGTCCTCAACAAAATCATCAGCAATTAATTCAGGAATATCAAGTTCATCCTCTTGCTTTTCGATGACCTGTTCTTCTATTCCAGGGTCCTCTTTAATAAAAGGATTGTTAAGTTGGTTATCAAGATTGTTTAATTCATAAGATGAGGCAATGATTACAGGATCTTTCAAGTAATCAAAAATAGTTGAGTGTTCATCTGCAACATGATCGGACTGAATTAGCGCTGCCAAGGTAGTGGTCTCTATTTTATCTATTGACCTTTGACTTTCAGGATCGAAGTATCGGATTGATTCTAAGAAATCTCCATCATATTCAAGTCTTACCGGATTTTTTTCACTATATGACCAAAAATCTATAATCGACCCACGCTGTGAATAATATCCAGGTGCTTCAACAAATTTATCTTTGGTATAAACAAGAAGGTTCAGATACTCAATAAGGTCATCATACGATAAGTTTCCTCCGATCTGAATCTTTGTTGTTTTCTGTTCAATATTATCTTTATCAGGCAGCAGGCAGGAAAGAAAATCATAAGTTGAAATAAGAATAAATTTTCCGCGCTGATTTATTTCTGTGAGTTTTTCCTGAAGCAGCTCCGATTTAATTTCATCTACAAGAAGAACATCTTTTGATAACCAAAGAACATTCAACTCAACATTGAATTCCGCTGCGGCTTTTTCGTCAGGCTGAAGTATAAAAATA
>JAWOIK010000033.1:0-24418 GCA_046484705.1 Ignavibacteriaceae bacterium
CTATTCTCCGTTTATGGGTATGTTCACTCAATTCTTGCGTCAATAAAATTCAAAGAATTTTTAAGAAAGCAGTTTGGAAAGCTGATAGCTTTTTACCGGTTATTATTTAATGTTTTTTCAGTTATCGGTTTATACCTTATCTGGGAATTTGGTCCTCATCCTTCCTTACTTATTTATGAGTTAAATTCTCCCGTACGATATCATTATATTTGGATTGCAGCTCCTTTCTCTTATCGGTGTGTTCTGGTCTTTTAAGTATATATGTTTTAAGGAGTTTATCGGGCTGGCGCAAATTAACAGGTTTATTAATAAAGAATACGATGAAAATGAACTTGACGAAAGGATGACTTTCAGAACAGAAGGACCTTATAAATTCTCACGCCATCCGGTTTATTTATTTTCAATCCTGTTTCTTCTTCTCAGACCGGAAATGAACTTGTTTTATCTCACAATGTTTATAAGTTTTGTCGTCTATTTTTATATCGGTTCTGTTTACGAGGAAAAAAAATTAATGAAAATTTTTGGAAACGATTATTTGGAATATCAAAAACGGGTTTCAAGAATATTTCCGGTAAAGCTAATTACAAGATCATCAGGTATAAAATCTGAAAAGGATTAATAATGAGAGAAAAAATCAGATCAACAACTATTATTGGTATGGTTCATAACGGTCAGGCAGCATTAGGCGGTGATGGACAAGTATCGCTCGGCAATACTGTTATGAAACATAATGCTATGAAAATCAGAAAAATTGCAAACGGAAAAGTGTTATGCGGATTTGCAGGTGCAAGTGCTGATGCTTTTACATTAATGGAAAAGTTTGAAGAAAAACTTCAGCAGTATCGCGGTAATGTTAATCGTGCTGCCGTTGAACTTGCTAAAGAATGGCGTACAGATAAATACCTGAGAAGGCTTGAAGCCATGCTTGCAATCATCTCAGCAGATGTTGCCCTTGTTGTTTCAGGAACCGGAGATGTGATTGAACCGGATGAAAAAATTGTTGCAATCGGTTCAGGCGGAATGTATGCACTTGCAGCCGCAAAAATGTTAAAGAAACACAGCAGTCTTTCTTCAAAAGAGATGGTTGTTGAGGCTTTAAAAACAGCTTCGGAGATATGTATCTACACAAATGATAAAATAAAAGTTGAAATAGTAGAATAATCTTTGTAAAACAAACGATTGTTTGTTGATTTGGAAAAGGAAAAATATATATGAATTATTCAGAAATGAAAAGTTTAACGCCCACGCAGATTGTTAAAGAACTTGACAATTTTATAATCGGACAAACCGATGCTAAGCGGGCTGTTGCAATAGCACTTCGTAACAGGTGGAGAAGACAGCAGATATCAGATGTGCTTCGTGAAGAGATTATGCCGAATAATATTATCCTTATCGGACCCACCGGTGTAGGTAAAACGGAAATTGCGAGAAGACTTTCCAAACTTGCAGGCGCTCCGTTTGTGAAAGTTGAAGCATCAAAATTTACGGAAGTTGGCTATGTGGGAAGAGATGTTGAGTCCATGATTCGTGATCTTGTTGAATACGGTGTGAACATGGTAAGATCGGAAAAAACAAACGAGGTTAAGGGTAAAGCAGAAGAACTTGCCGATGAAAGGATACTTGATATACTCATTCCCCCTGTAAAAAAAACACAACCCGCAGCCGTAAATGAACAGAACGGGGAAGAAGTAAACAATGAAGCTTATCAGAATCAGAAAACCCGTGAATGGATGAAGACTAAACTTAAAAAGGGTGAAATGGATGATAGGTTAATAGAATTTGATGCAACCGCTCCAGTGAATGTCGGAATGCAGGTTCTTGGTCCGTTTGGAATGGATGATATGGGGATAAACTTTCAGGAAATTATGGGTAACCTGATGCCGAAAAAAAAGAAAAAAAGAAAATCAACTATACGTGAAGCAAGACAGTTTATAATACAGGATGAAGCTGCTAAACTTATTGATATGGAGGCTGTTCAGCGTGAAGCTATTGAGCGTGTTGAAAATTCCGGCATAGTTTTTATCGATGAGATTGACAAAGTAGCCGGCGGCGGTAAGGGGCAGGGACCTGATGTTTCACGAGAAGGTGTTCAACGAGATCTGCTTCCGATTGTGGAAGGCTCGGCTGTTAATACTAAATACGGTATAGTAAAAACCGATCATATACTTTTCATTGCATCGGGAGCTTTCCATGTTTCAAAGCCATCTGATTTGATTCCGGAACTCCAGGGCCGATTTCCAATCCGTGTCGAGCTCAATAGCTTAACGGAAAATGACTTTGTAAAAATTCTTACAACTCCTCAGAATGCATTGCTTAAACAATACATCGCTTTGCTGGAAACAGAAGGAGTCAAATTGAATTTTAAAAAGGACGCTATAAAGGAAATTGCTAAAATTGCTACAGAAGTAAATGAAGCTGTTGAAAATATCGGAGCCAGAAGATTGCATACGATACTTACCACGTTACTGGACGAAATTCTGTTTGATGTTCCGGATAAACTTCCTGAGGATGTAGTTAACATAGATGCAGCTTATGTTAAAAGTAAATTAGATAGAATTGTTAAAGACAGAGACTTAAGTAAGTATATACTTTAAGTTTTTAAGTTCAAGTTTAAGTTTAAGTTTGAGTGCGATTTATTCTTTGAAAGTGGATTTATTGATTCGTTATTTTTCATACAGCTGAAGAAATAATATTTAATGGATTGACTAGAGTTGAATTTTAATCATTTCAATATCAACTTTGATCACTTCATCAACCGGCTGCCCAAGGAATAATTCAGCTACTTGTTTGAATGTTGTTGGAATATCACTTACATAAAATGATGAATGTCCGGGTACAACTGAATTTGTTTCTAAACCTATACGGGCTATTTCATCTCTAACAACTTCTGATGAGGCAATTCCGGAATCAATCAGTTTTACATCCTTACCAATCACTTTCTGGATAACACCGGATAAAATCGGGTAATGTGTACAGCCAAGTACCAGGGTATCAATATCAAGATCACGAAGTTCTTTCAGATATTCTTCGGCAATTTCATATGTCGCTTTATGATCAGTCCAGCCTTCTTCGGCAATGGGTACAAAAAGCGGACATGCTTTTTCAAATACAGTAATGTCAGAGTTAATATTCTTTATGGCATTAGAATAAGCTTTATTACCAACAGTTGCACGTGTTCCTATTACACCTATTCTATTATTCTTTGTCTCTCTAACAGCCATAGATGCGCCCGGTCCGATCATACCAATTACAGGCACATCAAATCTTTTCCTTAATTCATCCATAGCAATTGATGATGCTGTATTACATGCTACCACAACAGCCTTTACATTTTTACTGAGCAGAAAGCTGGTATCCTGTATAGAGTACTCAATTACAGTTGAGTTTGACTTTGAACCATAAGGAACCCTTGCTGTATCGCCAAAATATACAATGCTCTCTTTTGGTAATGTTGATAATAATCTTTTAACAACTGTTAGTCCGCCAATACCGGAATCAAAAACACCGATAGGCTTTTCTTTTTCCATGAAGTTCAAATTATTTTCCTACAATATTTGTGTAATGGTTTCAGTCAATGCACTTTTTATAAGTTCAAAATCGTTCTGAGAAACCTTTTTGTTATTACGATCTAATACATAAAATGAGTCAACAATATCATCGCCCTTTGTTGAAATTTTAGCAAAGTAAATTATCAGCCCAAGTTCATTCATTTTAGAAGTTACGTGATACAGGAACCCGATTCTGTCAGGTGAAAAAATATCAATTATAGTATAACGTTCATGTTCTTCAAATGCTATTTTAACCTGTCCGCTGCGTTTAAAAAATTTGCTTTCAATTCTCCACCATTTGGATTTCATCATTGCAACTTCGTGTGGTAACTGAAGCAAACCCGCAACTACGGAATTAAAATCCTTTTTAATTTTTGAATATCTTTCAGTATCAACGGGCTTATGCGTGCGGAAATCGGTTACATTGAAAGTATCTATTACAATGCCGTCTTTCCTTGTGAAGATTTTTGCATCATGAATGTTTGCATCATTTATTGTTAATACACCGCAAAGTTTGGAAAGCAATGAAGGGTAATCTTTTGTAATAACTGTTATGTTTGTATAACCCGGCAGTTCCTTAAACAAGACTGAAATATTAATGCCTTTTTGAATTTCTTCGATGTGTTTGGCAATTTCTTCATCAGTGAAAAGTGTTGTGTAGGAAATATCGTTTATTGAATCGATATGTTCCTGGACATGTTGTTCAGAAATTTCTTCTGAATGTTTTGTAATTTCCTTCGGCACAACATAAGTGGTTGAATATAAAAGTTCCTCGCCGGAAATTTTATCCTCAATAATTACTTTACATTTTCTGTAAAGTTCTGATAACAATTCAGATTTCCAGGAAGTCCATACAGCAGGATTTACAGCAGAAAGATCTGCGTAGGTTACTAAGTACAGCAAGTCAAGATCCTGAATAGATTCAAATTTTGCTGAAAATGAATTTAATGTTTCCGGATCGTTAAGATTTCTTCTGAATGCAACCTGTTCCATAATCAGGTGATTTTCAACAAGGAAGCCTACTTTATTAATTTCTTCTTCACTATATCCTAAGCGGTCCATTATTGATGAAGCCATTTCAACACCTATTATTTCATGACCGGAGATATTAATTGGTTTTGCAATATCGTGAAAGAGCATTCCAAGATGAAGAATTTCTCTGTCCTTTAATGCATAATAAATTTTACCAAGTGTTGAATTATCATTTGCAAGATTTTCAAGATTCCTTATAGTCATTATCGTATGTTCATCCGCAGTATAGCAATGATACACACCATGCTGCATAAATCCATTCAATTCATCAAACTCAGGAATAAAAGCGCCAAGCACGCCCAGTTCGTTCATAACTGATAAAGTACGTCCCACATTTTTCGGAAGTTTTAAAATTTCTCTGAAGAATACAGAAGAATCAGACTCGATTCTTTTTGAATAATTAACATTCTCCACATATTCTATTATCATTCCCCGAAGCTGTTCATCAAAGCGCGCAGTATTTAATCCCCTGTAATAAAAAGCTCTCAGGATACCGGACATTGTTATAGGGTCTTCCGAAATGTAAGATATGGTATTTCCTTTCATAATAAAATCGTCATCCAGCTCAATTGCAAGCGAGGCAGGGATAGGATTGGAAAGATCATCAGTAAATTTTTTAATCATCGATTTAGTAAACCGGTTTATCGTGGTAGAGGCTCTGAAATATTCCTTCATAAAAATCAGCGGTTCATCCTGCGGATAACCAAATATTTTGGAAAGCTTCATTTGAAGTGTAAACTCAAACCGGTCAGTTCTCTGGTGCGACTGAAGATGCAGTATATTTCTAACTCCGAGAAGAAATTTATAACTCTCAAGCAGCCTTCGGCATTCTGAAGATGTTGTGTATCCGTTCTTTTCCATATGATCTACAAATACTTCAACCTGTGTAGCTTCATGCTGTGAACTTATGATATCTTTATTTGCTATCATATACATCCATTCTACTGCCTGAAGATCTCTTAAACCGCCGGCTGACATTTTAATGTTTGGTTCCAGCACTTTGGGTGAGTTACCGTACTTATCGTAACGTTTTTGAATATCATAAAAAAGTTCATTCAGGAGATTAACAGTATCATTTCCGTTAAATGATTCTATAAGAGATTTATTCCATGTTTTATAGAATGATTCATTACCTAAAATAAATCGGGTCTCAAAAAACTGCGTAAATGTATGAAGATCAGTTGATAGATATTTTTGAATATCATCTAATTCACGAATAGTGCTTGAAGCTTCTATACCAGAATCCCATAATGCTGTTATAAGATTTGTTATCTCGGTCTTATTGTCTTCTATTGAATCAGCAATGATCATGAGATCAATATCAGAGTAAGGGGATAATTCACGGCGGGCAAAACTTCCGGCTGAAGCAAGTGCAAATCGAACCTTTCTGCCGGCTGTAATCAATCTTATTGTTGCTTCTACAAGCAGGCTGTATTCCATACTGAATTTCAGAGGATCATTTTTCAGATTATAGCTTTGAAAAAGATCATCCCTGCTTTTCAGAAAATTATTTTTTAGTTCCAGTGAGTTTGTCATTTTAATTTAGAACTAAATAAGTTCATCATCAAAAAAATCCGGATTTTCATATTCGGCTTCAATTACTGAAGAAATTCCGCCGCGTACATTGAACTCTGCGGTAATTAACATATATCTTGGTTTGGTAACAGCAACCAGATCGTCAAGAATCTGGTTTGTTACACTTTCGAAAAATATTCCGTCGTTACGATACGAGTTTAAGTAAATTTTAAGAGATTTTAATTCAACACATAGTTCATCGGGAATATATTCCACCGTTATTGTAGCAAAATCCGGCTGACCGGTTTTCGGACACAATGAAGTAAACTCTGGTGCAATGTGAGTGACTGTGTAGTCCCGGTTATAGTATTTGTTCTCAAATGTTTCAAGAAGTTTTAGTTTTTCGTTCATATATTTTCCTTAAATATATTGCGGCCGTATTTTATAATTCAACGGATCTTCAAATCCGGCTTGCTGGAATCCTCTTAATCTAAGTGCACAACTGTCGCATATTCCGCATGCTTCATCTTCATTCTGATAACACGACCATGTTAAATGAAGAGGGGCATCAAGTTCAATTCCTTTTTTAATTATGTCAGATTTTGATAACCGTATAATTGGTGTTTCAATACTAATTTTCGTTTCGGGTTTTGTTCCAAGGTCAGCCATTTTTTCAAACGATGAAAAAAAATCCGGTCTGCAATCGGGATAACCAGACGAATCTTCAAATACAGCACCGATAAAAACTGCTTTAGCCTGAAGAACTTCCGCCCAGCTTATGCATGCTGAAAGTATATTCGCATTTCTGAATGGGACATAAGAGTTTGGAATTTCTTTATTGTTCAGATCTGCCTTTGATACATTGATACTTCTATCTGTTAATGAAGAACCGCCGATTTTTGTCAGATGCGTAAAATCAATCACCAGTCTGTTTTTAACTTTATAGTGATTGGCAATATCATTAAATGATTTAAGTTCGCGTCTTTCAGTACGCTGTCCGTAATTTATGTGTGCGAAAGCAAGTTCATAATCAAGATTTGCAATGGCAGCAGTTATACAACTATCCATACCCCCGCTAACCGCAATTACAGCAATATACTTTTTTGAAGTTTGCATAACAAATTATTATATAATTATCTTAATGATATTTTTGAATCGAATGAAAAATACAGGGTAAAAATAGTAAAAATGGATTAAAGTTAACTGTTAAATTGTATCAACCTGCTTTAATGTTTAATTTTACTTATCAAATATTACGAAATCAAAGAGGATAATATGCGTAATAAAGTAATTGCCGGTAACTGGAAAATGCACAACGATCTTAACCAAACTGATGAACTTATAAATAGTTTAAAAGTTTTATTAAAAGATAAAAAAGTTAATTGTGATGTGATCATATGTCCGCCTTTTACATCATTATCGGAAGCCTCAAAACTGATAGAAGGAAGCAATATTAAACTCGGTGCACAGAATATGCACTTTGAAGATAAAGGAGCTTTTACCGGGGAAGTTTCTGCCTCAATGTTGAAATCAGTTGGATGCGAATATGTAATATTTGGACATTCTGAAAGAAGGATCATATTTAATGAAAGCGATGATATGATTAACAGGAAAATTAAAAAGGCACTTGAACAAAAATTAAAACCAATATTCTGTGTTGGTGAACTTCTTAAAGAAAGAGAAGATGGAATTACAATTGATGTTGTTAAAACTCAGGTTAGTAAAGGTTTAGAAGGAATATCCGGTGATGATATGAAAAATATTATAATTGCTTATGAGCCTGTATGGGCAATTGGGACCGGCAAAACAGCTACTTCTGATCAGGCACAGGAAGTTCACGGGTTTTTACGTGAATTAATTTCCCAGAAATTCTCTCAGTCAGTTGGGGCAAATCTGGTCATTCAATATGGCGGAAGTGTAAAGCCTGAAAATGCTAAAGAATTGCTCTCACAAAAAGATATTGATGGCGCATTAGTCGGCGGAGCTTGTTTAAAGGCAGATTCCTTTCTTGGGATTATTGAATCTGCATAATCTTTGTTCAGTTTCGGATTTAGAATACAATCTTCGTAAATACCTGTAATTAAACCTGTTAGATTACAGTTTCTACATTGCATTCCCCTCGTTTTGAGGCTATATTTGTAAGTTTATTTATTAGCAATTTGGATATGAAAATCAACTTTTTAACCATTTATCAAATAATTAGATGTGTTCTACTTACAATATTTGCATTTCAACCGCTTATATCTGCCCAAATTGTTTTCAGGGATTTACCACAATACAATATAAACTCCGCTGATCTGCTCTTTTTTGATATCACAAATTCCAGAAAAATTATACCATTAAACGGCGAATGGAAGGTTTATCCAGCCGACAATGAAGCAAAGAACAAAGTAACAATTGGTATTCCATCTGTTTTTCAGGGCGATGGAAACTTTGTATTTGAAAAGTCATTTAAACTGACTGCCGGAGAATTGAATAGTAACCGGATGAAATTAGTTTTTTTTGGTTTGAATTATACAGCAGATATTTCCGTAAACGGCAGTATAATCTACAGACATTCCGGTGGTGAATTTCCATTTGTGCTTGATCTTCCGCGTGATATTCTTAAATCTGATAATGAAAATATTATATCAGTAAATCTTTCATATAAACTGGATTCTGAAAATACAATTCCATTGAAACAGAGATTTCTTTTCCCTCAGAACTTTGGCGGAATAATAAGAGATGTTTACTTACACCTGACTCCTAATATTAATATCAGGGAAGTATCTCTTAAAAAAGATATTAATTCTATAAATAAAAAAACTTCTGTTGAAATAACTTCAGTTATTGAAAACAGGGAATTCAAAAGAACAAATGATACTCTGGCACTATCAAATGATTTTTTATTAATTGCAAAAGCATATGCACCTGATGGAATAACAGAGATTAAAGGAAATGAAGTTAAATTTGAGCTTAAACAAAATCGTGAATCCGAATTAAAACAAATTATACAGATAAACGATTCATATTTATGGTCACCAGATACTCCCGGCAGTTATATCATCCGGCTGGAACTTTACCGCGATGAACAACTTATTGATGTAACCGATCGATCAATAGCAATTTATAATTTGCAATCATCTGATGATGGTTTGATATTAAATGGTACACCCTTCAGAATCAACGGTGTGACTTATATACCTTCGTTTGAAAATTACGGAAGTCTTTCTTCATATTCACAAATGGAGAAAGATTTAAGCATTATCAAAGAAACCGGATTCAATATTGTAAGATTTGCAAAGTCAGTGCCCCACCCGTACTATTTAAAACTTTGTGAAGAACTTGGTCTTCTGGCTTTTATTGAAATCCCGGTTGGATTTATTCCGGAAAATCTAGCTAATGATCCTAACTTTATGGCAAGGAGTGGAAACTACCTAACCAGTTTCATTAAAGCTTATTCAAATTATTCCGCTGTTGCGGCAATCGGGTTGGGCGGTTCATATCTTTGTAAGCTCGAATCACACCGTTCCTTATTGATCGACCTTGGTAATAAAGTAAAATCGAATTCATTCCTGTTGAGTTATGCCTCATTTACGGGAATGGATCTTATTGAAATTGTAAATATAGATCTTTATGGTATAGAGGTTTTAAATACATCATTCAGCGAAAATAAAAATGCACTTAATGAATTGAAAGAAAAAATAGGTAATGGCAGATTTATTATCAGCGAAGCAACCTATACCGTAAACATCGGGCAGACTGACGGATATGTAAATGATTATTCTTTTGAAGCCCAGGCAAAATATTTTGAGGATTTACTTACATATGCCGAAGAATCTGAACTGACCGGTTACTTCATTAATACTATGTTTGATATTCATGGTGATTATTCATCTCTTCTTTCGGGATATGATGCCGGACTTGTTTATAGAATAGGACTTGCAGGTGAAGAAAGAAATCTTTCCCGGCTTGCTTATAAAGTTATAAATGCAAGGTTAAAAAATACTGAAAGAGTAACTATTCCGATTGGCAGTCATAAAGATGATGCCCCTATGGTTTTTATTTTGGTGGGATTGCTTCTTGCTATTTTTATGGGGGTACTTGTAAACTCTGGCAGAAAATTCCGGGAAGATGCCTCGCGTGCTTTACTTCGTCCTTATAACTTTTTTGCCGATATCCGTGATCAAAGAATTATATCAGCATATCACTCACTGTTTCTGGCAGTTATAGTATCGGTAACCGGGGCATTGCTGATGAGTAACTTTTTTTATTTTCTTAAGACAAACCTTTTATTTGAAAAAATTCTTCTTTCCTTTGGAAGTCCCAAGTTAATTTTGGCGGCTGGTTATTTTGCATGGAACCCGGTTAGTGCCTTAGTGTGGATGACATTAATTCATATCGGAGTAATCGTAATAATTACTATAATAGTCCGGTCAGCATCTATGTTCGTTAAAACAAAAGTATATGTATCAAGTGCTTTGTTTGCAATTGTCTGGGCATTGCTTCCATTGGTGCTTCTAATTCCAGCAGGAATTATTCTTTATAGACTTTTAATGACAGATGTAGCCAACTTGTATATATTTATAGTATTGTCGCTTTTTACCTTCTGGCTTATTTACAGATTGATGAAGGGAATTTATGTTATATATGATGTTAGCGCAGGTCCGGTTTATTTTTACAGCATCCTTTTCTTCCTTTTCTTACTGGGTGGATTTATTTTGTACTTTCAGGTAAACAACTCTGTAATTCAGTACCTGATGTTAACATTGAAACAGTTTAACATCTTAGGATAACCCAATTGTATTTATCAAAACTTGAAATATTCGGATTTAAATCCTTTGCACAGAAAACCAATGTAAATTTTAATGAAGGAATTACATCTATTGTTGGTCCAAACGGATGTGGTAAAACAAATATAGTAGACGCTATCCGCTGGTGCCTTGGTGAACAAAAAAGCAGTGCATTACGCAGTGATAAAATGGAGAATGTTATCTTTAATGGCACTTCTACTCGTAAGCCAATGGGAATGTCTGAAGTTTCACTAACCATTCAGAACACAAAAGGAATTCTTCCCACTGAATACACCGATATTACAATTACAAGAAGAATTTTCAGATCCGGTGAAAGTGAATACCTGCTTAATAAAAACAATTGCCGGTTAAAAGATATAACAAATCTGTTTATGGATACCGGGATTGGTGCCAATGCTTATTCTGTTATTGAACTGAAAATGGTTGAAACCATTCTAAGTAATAAAGCTGAAGAACGGCGTACAATGTTTGAGGAAGCTGCAGGTGTTAATAAATATAAACTCAGAAGAAGGCTTGCATTAAAAAAACTTGATGATGTTAAAGCTGATCTTACCAGGGTTAATGATATTGTTTCTGAAGTTGAGAAAAAAGTTAACTCGCTTGAAAGACAAGCTAAAAAAGCAGATAGACATAATAATCTTTCCTCAAAACTAAGAGAACTCGAGCTTGATCTTGCAGAAAGAGAACTGGCTTTATTCACTGTACAAACTACGCAATCAAAAATCCGGAAGGAAGAATTATTCAAGCAGAAAATTCAGTTTGAATCTGAAATCTCCCGACTTGAGGATGAACTTAAAGACTCACGCGAAAAACTTCTGGTAATTGAATCTGAACTTCAGAAGAAAAGAGCAGAACTTTCACTTCAGACAGAGAAAATATATAACACGCAAAATTCAATTTCATTAAATAAAGAACGAAAAAGTTCGCTCGAACGAAATAAAGAAAGATTTAGCCAGGAACTGGAGGAATTGAAAATTCAGCTTACTGATGCTGAAAATACAATTACAAATGGTGATACAATTACTAAAGAAATATCCGATAAGATTAGAATTAAAGAAATAGAAAGATCTGATGTTGAAAAAAAACTAAAAGAACAGGAAAGTATTCTTGATGAAAAAAGACATCAACTAAAGCTTCAATCAGATACACTTCTTGAAAAATTTAAAGAAATTACAGGCAAAGAAAATGAGCTGCATAATACTGAAGATTTACTTTCACAGCGAACTGAATCGATAACAAAACTTAATGATAGAATTCTGGCTCTGACTAATAATGTTGCCAAGACAGTCGGGTACCTTGAAGAGCTTGGAAATGAAAAAACCGAAATTGAAAAGAGTCTTAAAGAAGCTGATTCTGAATTTCTTGCAAAACAAAAAGAGAAGGAAGATCTTGAGAGTCTTTTATCGGAGTTAAAGGATAAAGAACTTGAAGATAAAAGTATAATCAAAACTCTCAAAGACAAAATTGATTTTATCCAGTCATTGATCGATAATCTTGAAGGAATATCTAAAGGTGCTAAAGCTTTGTTGGATGACCGGTCATGGTCAAAAGGAGAAAGTACAATTCTTGCGCATATAGGTGATTCCGATGAGAAATACAGGTTTGCAATTGAAGCAGCTCTTAAGAATAATCTCAATAATATTCTTATCGAAAATATTGATGATCTCAAAAACGGAATTGAATATTTAAAAAACAATGAAATTGGTAAAGCAACTTTTTATATATCAGGTATTACAAGAAAAACAAGTAAAAATTTCTTCAATAAAATTTCAAATTATCTTCAGCAGCGAAAATCTGTAAAAATTGAAAATGAAAAAGGGTTCATCGGCTGGACAAAAGATTTTGTTAAAACTGAAAACAAATGGCTTGCCTTCTTTGATGATATCCTTGGATCAACAGCTTTAGTTGAAGACCTCGATACCGCTTTTACTCTTTATAACAAGTATCCCGGATTCAGTTTTACCAACCTGAATGGCGATTATATTGATGCAAATGGAATTGTTGAGGCCGGTTCCGCTCCAAGAATTGACGACACTCTTTTTGGTAGAAAACATATGCTTGAAAATATGAGGAAAGAGTTTCCTGCAAGAGAAAGGGAATTAGCTGAACTCCAGAAAAGAATTAAAGAAACCGAAGAAAATATTTCGTCGATTGATCTTAAAAATCTTTCTGAAAAAGGCAGGCTGCTTGTAAATGATCTTAATAATGTTGATAAGCAAATGACCCGTTTTGAATTTGAAAAGCAAAAAGCAAATGATGAAACAGAAAAGATACAGCAGGAAATTCAGGATCTGGCTGCTGAAGCTAATTTATTCGATACAAAGCGGAACCAGCTTGAATCATTAATCTTTACTGAAAATAATATCAAAGAAGATATAGAGCGGCGGAGAACTAATTTAGAATCCGATTTTAAAGCAAAGGAAAATGAATATGAATCAATCAGAAAAAATATAAACCAATTAAATCTTGAACTTGAAAGACTCACCGGCGAAAAGAAAAACACAGAAAATGCAATCAAGCGTGCCGAAGAGTCTATATCCAACATTCAAAGATCTATTGAAAAGCGTGAAACAGATATTGGTGAAGCGATAAGTGAAAGTGAAAAAATTCTTAGCTCCCTGGCTGAGGATAAAACTACACTTGTTGAGCTTGAAAAGAAGAGGGAAGAATTAATAGCGGCTGAAACAGAAGTTGAAGCAAGGTATAAAATGCTTCGTACAGAGATGAATGAACTGGAGAACGGACTTATATTATTAAGAAAAAATCGAGAAGGAATTGCTGAAGAAATTCATTCAATAGAAATTAAACTGAATGAACTAAAAATTAACACTCAGAATCTGTTTCAGAATATTGAAGAAAATTATTCTGTAACCATAGAGAAAAAAATATTTGATGATATTGATATTTTCAATTTTAAGGAACGAAGCAGTGAAGTGCATGATCTTAAGCAAAAAGTGAAATCACTTGGACCGGTTAACCTGCTAGCTTATTCAGAATATGAAGAGGAAAAAGAACGGCTTGATTTTCTTTTAAAGCAAAGAAATGATCTTATTGATTCTGAAAAAGACATTGTTCAGACGATTGAAGAAATCAATAACACTGCACAACAACAGTTCATGGAAATATTTGACAAGATCCGTGAAAATTTTGTAAAAATATTCAGATCTCTGTTCGATCCCGGAGATGAAGCAGATTTACGTCTTGAAGAGCCAGCTACAGGTAAGTTTGATCCCCTTGAAGCAAAAATAGAAATTATTGCGAAACCAAAAGGCAAAAGACCAACATCTATTGAATTATTATCCGGTGGTGAAAAAACTTTAACTGCAATTGCGCTTTTGTTTGCAATTTATCTTGTTAAACCAAGCCCTTTCTGTATCCTTGATGAAATTGATGCGCCGCTTGATGACGCAAACATAGATAGATTTACACGTATATTAAATGATTTCAGTAAGGATACTCAATTTATTGTTGTTACGCATAACAAACGGACAATGGAGGCGGCTCATACTTTGTATGGAGTTACAATGCAGGAAGAGGGCGTTTCAAAATTAGTGAGTGTCAGATTTAACGAAGATATCGATGCGATTGCAGGATAAGATACTAATAACTTTATGATATCAAATAATCTGATAAAATTTTTTGCTTTTCTCTTTGCCATAATTCTTTTGGTAAATGGTAATTCCTCTGCCCAATGGGTCAGCAACCCGGCTGTTAATACTAAACTGGTAATCGATACTGAAGATCCGATTAATATTATGAGTCTTGATGATGGTAATGGTGGGGTTTATGTTATCTGGGAGGATAAAAAAATAGCGAATGCAAGTGATGTATTTTTTATCCATGCAAACAGCCATGGCGAGGTCAGTTTCAGAGCCGACGGAAAGGCAGTTTCAACTTTTCCCGGAGGTAAAGAATTTCCCGCTGCTGTAACAGACGTGTTTGGAAATGCTCTTGTTGTTTTTAAAGTTGTTATAAATGACAAACCGAAGCAATTATTCATTCAAAAATTATCTGCAAATGGTGCTCGTGTCTGGCATAATGAAGGATTAAATATTTCTTATAATAACCTTGAAATTGTTGATTATTCAATTGATTGTAATGAAGACAGCCTTATTTGTGTTTCTTATTTAATGAGAGAACCCGGATTCACAGGAGATTATATCCTAGGCTACAGGTTTATTACTCACAATGGTTTCATCTTAAATCCTGAACCTGATCAATCATATTTGTTCAGATCGAATAATAGAAAAAGCAAAACCTCTGTTGTAGCTGATTATAATGGCGGTGCTTTCTTTTTCTGGCTGGAAAATATTTCAGGCAAAAGTGTTTTACGTGCATCTCACGTTGATAAAGACTTAAGAAAACACTGGAAGGGTGAAGTAACTACTATTTCAGATCCAAAGCATAGCGTATTAAGTTACACAACTAATCGTTTCGGAAATTCTGTTTACCTTTCCTTTCAGTATCAGGGACAAAAAAAGGAAATTAAACAGCAGTTAATTACAAGAAGCGGTAAACTACCATGGGGCCCGGATGGAAGAATAATAACTTCATTAAAAGGAAATAAATTAAATCCGCAGGCTGCTATTATCGACTCAAGTATATATCTGTCATGGACGCATGAAGTTGATAATGAGAAAGACATCTTCATACAGAAGTTTGATAAAAACGGCAGGGCACTTTGGCAAAAAGAAGGTCTGCCTGTTATTAAATTATCCGGCGATCAATTCGGGCAAAAATTAGTTCATGACAAAAGAGGTAATTTAATTATTACCTGGATTGACAGAAGAGTGGATTCATTATACGGTAACATTTACGTTCAGAAACTTGACAGCCAGGGAAAGTTTTTGTGGGATAGTCTTTCAGTTACTATTGGTTCATCTCATAACTCACAAAAAAGCTACTTATCTCTTTTACCCGATGGTTCGGGAGGTGCAATAGCAGTCTTTAAAGAACGTCGTGATGGAAAGAATGAAATATATGCACATAAAATTTTTGAAAGCGGAACTTTTGCATCGCAGGTACTTGGATTCAATGCAGCTACTGAGAATGGCGAAATAAAAATAAGCTGGTATGCTGCGAACGAACTGCCTGCCATCACTTATCAGGTACAAAGAACGATTCAGACAGATTCCGGGTTAGCACAGTGGAGTTTGATCCGATCTGTTGAACCGGATGATGATCGTTCGGTTAATTATTATGAAATGTATGATACGCCGAACACGAACGGCACACTTTATTACAGGATTATTCAAAAAGATGCGGGTGAGACAGAAACAGTTTATGATGTTGTTAAGGTAAATTATCTCGAATCGGCAAACAGCATTGTTCTTGCACAAAATTCTCCAAATCCTTTTTCTGATTCAACATTAATAAGTTTTTATTTGCCTGAAGATCAGGATGTTACATTTGAATTTTTTGACAGTAAAGTGGAATTAATAAAGGAAATACCAAAACACAGTTATTCTGCGGGTCGTCATGAAATTCTATTTAAAGCAGATAACCTGCAACCCGGTATTTATTTCTGCAGATTCAAAGCCGGGAATCATATTGAAGTAAAAAAAATGGTTGTTAGTCCAAATTGAAAAAGCGTGAATTAAAAATGTTTGTTGATTTTGACGGTACAATTACCCTTAATGATATTGGTGATTCTATCTTTACAAAATTTGGCGAACAAGAAAAAGTTAATCCTGTTATTGATGATCTTTTGTCCGATAGAATTTCTTCACGCCAATGCTGGGATCTACTTTGTGAGTCAACACATACAATTGATAAAATTAAACTTGATGATTTTATAGACAGCCTGAATATTGATTCATCCTTTCATACACTGGTATCATATTGTAAAGAAAGAGAAATTGAAATTATAGTATTGAGTGACGGATTCGATTATTACATTAATAGAATATTCAAGCGTGAAAATCTGACTGATCTAAAATATTTTGCGAATAAACTTTCACTCGATGATGAGGGAAAATTGATACCCGGCTATCCTTATTATAACCCGGATTTTCCGACATCAGCAAATTGCAAAAGGGATCATATCCTTGATAACAGCAGCGATGATGATTACACGTTTTATATCGGTGATGGTAACTCAGATAAAGAATCAGCACAGTATTGTGATTATATATTTGCAAAAGATGGATTGTTAAAGTTTTGTGAGAAAGAAAGAATTTCATTTTCACCATTTAATAATTTTAATGATGTTATTAAAAAGATTGATGTTCTTATCACAAAAAAGAAATTAAGAAAAAGTCATCAGGCAGAGTTAAAAAGACGAATGGCGTACCTTGTAGAATAAGCAAAAATACCATAAGGCTTCGATTTTAAGAAAAGTATATAATTAAGAAAATTTAATCTATGTCCAGGTTAGCGAAAAAGTTTTTCAAATACAGAAGTTATACACCAATACCTTTTTTAATCCTGATGCTTGTGTTTGAAAATGGAACTGTCACAACGTTGATAACCGGTTTTTTAATTGCACTCTCCGGTGAACTTATTCGTTTATGGGGCGTAAGCTGGGCAGGTAGTGAAACAAGAACAACCGGTGGTGTTGGCGGTACATATTTAGTAATCAGCGGTCCGTTTGCTTATGTACGGAATCCATTGTACGTCGGTAATATATTAATGTATACAGGATTGGGTATAATGTCTTTTGCATTATTCCCTTATCTGCAGATTATTGCACTTTCATTTTTTGCCGTACAGTATCATCTGATTGTTAGTGAAGAAGAAGGATTTCTTGAAAAAAAATTCGGAATTGCCTATAAAAAATACTTAGAAAATGTCCCGCGTTTTATTCCAGGGCTAACAGCATATAAGGTAAACGGAATTGAACAACCTAAATTCAAATTGTTTATGGGTTTAAGATCGGAGACGAGAACATTACAGGCATTCGTTACTGTTGCATTGCTGATAATTATTAAATGGTATCTTAGGGTAAATAATATTCTTTAATGAATAAAGAAAAAAATAAAAATATTCTGATAATTGCCGGAGAAGTTTCAGGTGATCTGCATGCTTCGGCACTCGTTAAAGAATTAATAACTCTTGACAGTTCCGTAAATTTTTTTGGTATCGGCGGTGATAAATTGAAAGAAGCGGGAGTTGAGATTATATACCATCTAGACAAAATGGCTTTTATGGGATTTTCAGAAGTGGTTAAGCATCTTCCGTATATACGAAAAGTGAAACGTGATATCCTTAACGAAGTTGCAAAAAGAAATACCAGTTATGCAATTCTTATTGATTACCCTGGATTTAACCTGAACATTGCCAGGAAATTAAAAGCAAATGGTATTGATATAATTTATTATATATCACCGCAAATCTGGGCATGGGGTAGTAATAGAATAAAAAAAATCCGTTCACTGGTGAAAAAGATGCTTGTGGTATTTCCGTTTGAAGAAAAACTATACAAAGATAATAATGTTAATGCTGAATTTGTTGGTCATCCGATTGTCCAGAGAATGAATGAATATAATTTTTTATCCAGAGATGATTTGATTCGAAAGTTAAAACTTAATCGATCAAAAGAAATAATATTGATATTACCCGGCAGTAGAAAACAGGAAATAGAAGACATATTTCCCGAAACAATAAAAGCTGTATCACGTTTAGCAGAAGAGTTCAACTTACAAACAGTAGTTGCTTGTTCCTCTAATATTAACGAAAAAGTTTTCAATAGATTTAAAGTACTTTATGAATTTAAGGTAGCTACCAATTTAACATATGATCTTTTGAAGAATTCAAAATTCGGAATAATTAAATCGGGAACATCAACGCTTGAAGCAGGGCTGCTGCAGTTACCCATGATTATTGTATACAAAACAAGCAGTTTAACATATCATATTGGAAAAGCATTAATAAAGCTTAAGAAAATCGGGATGGCAAACATTATCCTGGATGAAGATGTAGTTCCGGAATTAGTCCAGGGCAATGTAAACTCAAATAAAATTTATGCTACCGGTAGAAATATTTTATCTGATATTTCAATCTATGAAGAAATGAAATCAAAGCTGGGTGAAATAAAAGTAAAACTCGGCGATAAATGCGCATCTGAAAATGCTGCAAAGATTATATATAAATTGATGAATGAAGCCTAAAGAGATTAAGCAGAATTTTTTAAGAATTTTAGGACATATGTTCCTGACAAGGAGTGTTGACTTATTGTGCAAATCTCTGAAAGTAAATTTTAAGAATTTAGAAGTTGTAAGCGAACTGGAAAAAAGCAATCAAAATTATGTGGTAGCGTTCTGGCATGATACGATGCTGTTACCATGGTATCTGCACGGCAGAAAAAATTCTGCAGCATTAACAAGTAAAAGTAAAGACGGCGATCTTCTTGCAAAGCAGTTAAAGCACTGGGGATATGAGGTAGTAAGAGGTTCAAGTAGTAAAGGCGGTGAAGTTGCACTCGGAATAATGATTGATTATGCAAAAAATAATTATTCAATTGCTGTAACACCGGACGGACCTCGCGGACCCATACATAAGTTTAAAGCCGGTGCTGTAATCACTGCAAAAAAAAGCGGAATACCATTAGTTGTGCTGGGAGTTGGATTCAAAAAAAAGAAGTTGTTAAAAAGTTGGGATAAATTTCAAATCCCGTATTTCTTTACTAAAGCAAATGCTTTTTATTCGGAACCGGTTTACATCGATAACAATTTAAGTTATGATGCAATATCTGAAATGATTTTGAATTTTGAAAAAAAATTAAATGAATTACAAAATGAAGCAGAAAGGTTTTCCTGAAAAATGAATTTCTTAAGATTCATTCTGCTTCCTTTAACTCCTCTATATGGATTTGTAATCAGAATAAGAAACCTGTTCTTTGACAAAAATATTTTTAAAGCAGTGAATGTTCCCGCAAAAATAATTTCTGTGGGCAACCTTACAATTGGCGGATCCGGTAAAACACCATTGGTTATATATCTTGTTGAACTATTAAAATCGATGAACACAAAGGTTGGAGTTTTGAGCCGTGGATACGGAAGGTCATCTATTGGATTCCTGCTTGTATCAGACGGTGAAAAGCTGCTTTCTACAGTAGATCAATCAGGAGATGAAATATACCACACAGCAATTGAAACAAAAGTTCCGGCTGCTGTTTGTGAAAGACGCGTGCAGGGTGCAAAACGTTTAATTAAGGAAACCGGGGTTGACACTATTGTACTTGATGATGCATTCCAGCATAGATGGATCAATCGCGATATTGATCTGCTGATCATTGAGCAAGGATTCATTAATAACAACGATATGTTTATTCACAACTATCTGCCGGCTGGTATTATGCGCGAAGGGCTAGATTCTGTTAACCGGGCGGATGCAGTAATTCTTAACAGAAAGTTTTCGGATAAAGAGGACATAGTTGATAAAAGAAAGTATCTGTTTAAGGATAAAACCGTTTTCCATTCCTATTACAAGGCAATTGGTTTTGTAGATGTTGCAAAAAATATTAATTACAGTATAGAGGAATTTAACGGACAGAAAGGATTTGTTATATCCGGCATTGCTAATCCGAATTCTTTTCTAAAAGCTCTTACTCTAACAGGAGTTGAAATAAATAATCAGATAATATTCAGGGATCACAAAGAATATTCTTTAAAAGAAGTTCAGCAGATAAGGAAGAAATTTTATTCAACAAACTCTCATTCTGTTATAACAACAGAAAAAGATGCTGTAAAGCTGAACAAATTTTCCCGTGAGTTTGATGATATAGACATTTTCTATTTGAAAATAAAATTATGTCTGGATGATGAAAAATCATTCAAACAATATTTAATAGATAAACTAAACGATAAATAATAAACGTTAGCTAAACGATAAAACACTACGGAGGTTATACAAATGGCTAAAGGTAAGAAATATGTTTACTTCTTCGGAGGTAAAAAAGCTGAAGGTAAAGCTGATATGAAATCGCTTCTTGGCGGTAAAGGTGCAAACCTTGCTGAGATGGTTAACATCGGTCTGCCGGTTCCAGCCGGGTTCACAATTACTACAGAAATCTGTACGTACTTTAACAATAACAAAAAGAAATATCCTAAAGAGTTAAGGGCTCAGGTTGTTGATGCAATCAAGAAAGTCGAGAAGGTAATGGGTTCTGTGTTCGGCGATCACAAAAACCCTCTTCTGCTTTCTGTTCGGTCCGGTGCACGTGCATCAATGCCGGGTATGATGGATACTGTTCTTAATCTTGGACTGAACGATATTACTGTTCAGGCATTGATTGAAAAAACAAACAACCCCAGATTTGCTTATGATTCATACAGAAGATTTGTGCAGATGTATGGCGATGTTGTACTTGGTTTAAAACCAAAAGATAAACATGAACACGATCCCTTTGAAGTTATAATGGACTCTAAAAAAGAAGCACGTGGAGTTACACTTGATACTGAACTTTCTGCAGACGATTTGAAAGAATTAGTTGCAGAATTTAAAACTGCAATAAAAGAAAAAACAGGAAATGATTTTCCAGATGATCCTATGGAACAGCTATGGGGATCTGTAGGAGCAGTGTTTGATTCATGGATGAATGAAAGAGCAATAGTATATCGCAGACTTAACAATATCCCGGCAAGCTGGGGAACTGCTGTTAATGTTCAATCTATGGTGTTTGGAAATATGGGTGAAGATTCAGGAACCGGAGTTGCATTTACACGTGATCCTGCTACAGGTGAGAATGTCTTTTATGGTGAGTATTTATTTAATGCCCAGGGTGAGGATGTTGTTGCCGGTACCAGAACGCCGCTTCCTATTGCACAACTTGAAGAGGAATCTCCCGAACTTTATAAAGAACTTGATAAATACAGAAAAGTTCTTGATAAACACTACAAAGATATGATGGACCTGGAGTTTACAATTCAGCAAGGTAAACTATGGATGCTTCAATGCCGTGTTGGAAAGAGAACCGGATTTGCTGCTATTCAAATGGCTGTTGATATGGTTAAAGAAAAATTAATTACCAGAGAGCAAGCCATCTTAAGAATTGAACCTAACCAGTTGAATCAGTTGTTAAGACCTATCTTCGATATTGAAGAAAAAAGAAAAGCGGTTGATTCCGGAAAGCTTCTGGCAAAAGGACTAAATGCGGGTCCCGGAGCCGCATCTGGTAAAGTTGCTCTAAGTGCTCAGGATGCTGAAGAAATGGCAAAGAGCGGTGATAAAGTTATTCTTGTAAGGGTTGAAACTTCACCTGAAGACATCAAAGGTATGGATGCATCAGAAGGTATACTTACTGCCAGGGGCGGAATGACTTCCCACGCTGCACTTGTTGCAAGACAGATGGGTAAAGTCTGTGTTGCCGGATGCGGTGCATTAAAAATCAACTATAAAGATAGAACTATTTCTGTTGATGGAATGGATATAGTTGTAAAAGAAGGCGACTATATTTCGATTGACGGTAGTACCGGCGAAGTAATTGCAGGAAAACTTGAAACAAAACCATCCGAAGTAATACAGGTTCTTATTACTAAAACTCTCGATGCGAAAGATTCTCCTATTTTCAACACTTACAACAGCCTGATGAACTGGGCTGATAAAATAAGAACTATGAATATCAGGACAAATGCGGATCAGCCTGATCAGGCATCCAATGCAATAGCTTTTGGTGCTGAGGGAATTGGTCTCTGCAGAACAGAGCATATGTTTTTTGGTGAAAGCAGAATTATGTCCGTAAGAAAAATGATTGTTGCTGATTCAGTTGAAGAACGAAAAGCAGCTCTTGAAGAACTGCTTCCATTGCAGAGAGAAGACTTTGAAGGCATATTCAAAGCAATGAATGGTTATCCGGTAACTATAAGAACTTTGGATCCACCATTACACGAATTCTTACCGCATTCTGCAAGAGAGATAGAAGAACTTGCTAAATCATTGGGTATAAGCGAATCTAAGTTAAGAGAAAAGATTGAAAGTCTGCATGAGTTCAATCCTATGCTTGGTTTCAGAGGTTGTCGTTTAGGTGTATTATATCCTGAAATAACTGAAATGCAGGCTCGTGCAATAATTGAAGCTGCAGTTAATGTTTCTAATGAAGGGATGAAGGTAAAACCTGAAATTATGATTCCACTTACAAGTCATGTTAATGAATTTAAACTTCAGGAAGATATAGTTAGAAGAGTGGCAAAAGATGTAATGAAGGAAAAAGGGAAGAAGATCAGTTATTTAGTTGGAACTATGATCGAACTTCCGCGTGCCTGTGTAACTGCAGATGAGATTGCTGAACGTGCAGAGTTCTTCAGCTTTGGAACAAATGATCTTACTCAAACCACTTTTGGTTTATCTCGTGATGATGCCGGTAAGTTTTTACCGCTTTACGTGCAGAATGATATTTTGCCAAACGATCCGTTTGAAGCATTGGATCAGGCTGGTGTTGGTCAACTGGTTAAAATGGGAACAGATAAAGGAAGAGCTACAAAACCTGAACTGAAGGTAGGAATATGTGGCGAACACGGCGGAGAGCCTTCTTCTGTTGAATTCTGTCACAGAGTTGGAATGAACTATGTAAGTTGTTCACCTTTCCGTGTACCGATTGCCAGATTAGCTGCTGCCAGAGCGGTTCTGAATGAAGCTGCACCTATATCACAGAAAAGAACTGTTAAGAAGTCAGGGAAAAAAGGTATTAAAGCTAAATCGAAAAAGAAATAATTAAATAATTCAGGATTATACCGGAGCCGGATTATTCGGCTTCGGTTTAGTCCTTGTCATTAAAATAACTAATTAAGGTAGGTAGAATGAAATTATCAGATTTCAAATACAATTTACCTAAGACTGCCATTGCTAAGTACCCGGTAAGTCCAAGGGATAAAGCCAAACTTATGGTTCTAAACCGTGAAACCGGTGACATTGCAGATAAGAAATTCACTAACGTTGCTGACTTTATGGAAGAAGGCGATGTAATGGTAGTGAATGAAACACGTGTGTTTCAGGCAAGATTGTATGGTAAGAAAGAGAAAACAAATGCAAAGATTGAAGTTTTTCTTCTGAGGGAATTAAATAAAGAAGATTGTATATGGGATGTTATTGTTGATCCGGCACGTAAGGTAAGGATTGGTAATAAAATTTATTTTGACGATCATCTTTGGTGTGAAGTAATTGATAATACTACTTCGCGTGGACGAACTGTCAGATTTAATAAATCAGGGGTTTACAATGCTGTGGAAAAATTAGGATTAACCCCTCTTCCGCCATACATAAAAAGAGAACCGGAACCGGCGGACAAAGAAAACTATCAGACAGTATATGCTAAAGTGGACGGGTCAGTTGCAGCGCCTACAGCCGGGCTGCATTTTACTGAAAAGCTTATTAATAAGATTGAAAAAAAAGGAGTTAAAATTGTCCCGGTTATTCTTCATATTGGACTTGGAACATTTCGTCCGGTAGAAGTAGAAGATCTTACTAAACATAAGATGGATTCAGAGTTTTACGAAATTACTAATCATTCTGCAGAAATAATTAATAAAGCGATGAATCAGAAAAAGAATATTTTTGTCGTAGGCACAAGTGCATGCCGTGTATTGGAAACAAGCA
>JAWOIK010000268.1:0-33428 GCA_046484705.1 Ignavibacteriaceae bacterium
GTTTTGTATTCAATTAATTATGATATAAATGATATTGATGCATATTTCCTGCTTGCTTATGTAAGTCTTACCTATTTCAGTGTTTTAGGATTTGCCAAAATATATTATGAATTATCAGAGAATAAAACTATAAGAAAGATCGCAATTATTGTACTTACACTACCAGTATTAATTCAGGCTTATGTAACTTATGATAAGATAGACCAAATTGAAACGTTTATTTATGAAGATTATACCAAAGCTTTAATGAATAGCGTAGAACAGGATGCTATTATTTTCAGTTATCAATGGGATTATTTCCTTTCAGCATCATACTACTTTCAGTTTGTTGAAAATTTCAGAAGAGATATTGCCGTAGTTGACAAAGAATTGTTGCGAAGGTCCTGGTATTTTGTTCAGCTTGACGCCAAATATCCGGGTTTGACTGATGGTATCAAGACGGACATCAAACCATTTCTTGAAGCGCTTAAACCTTTTGAGCAAAAGGGAACTTATAATGCAAATCTTTTGGAAACCTTGTTCAGGAGATTGATGACAAATTTTGTTGCTACCAATATTAATGACCGTGAATTTTATATCGGTCCGGAGATAGTGCAAAATGAAATCCAGCGTGGTGAATTTAGTTTACCAGAAGGTTATTTTCTTGTTCCGCACTTATTTTTGTTCAAGGTTACAAAAGATCAAAAATATTTAAGTGCACCCGATCCGGATTTTAAGATCAGACTGCCTGAAAGAAAAGATAATTACACTGCTGCGATTGAAAATTTTGTCGGATCAATGCTGGTTAACAGGGCATTTTATGAATTGCAGTATAACAAAACAGCCCGTGCAAAGTTATACGTGAAAAAAATTGCAGATGATCTGACGGGTTACAGAATTCCTCCTCAATTACAGAATTTATTGATTGAATAGGAGTATTTATATGCGGTGAGCAGAATTATCTTTAATTAAAAGTCCCAAAACAATAAAAGATGGTAAATCAAAATGAATTCTATTCTTGCATTCTACTCAGTAACATATAAGCTCAGATGAACTTAAAATCAGCTTTACTAATCCTTTGCGGCATCCAATAAATCTTCAATTCTATTTTCAGAAAGTTCATCTTTTGTAAAGAAGGACTGAAGCATAACATCCATTTGCTGTAATAAATTCCGCTTATAATACTTCGGTGCATAAACAGATCCGTCAAGCATGTAAATTCTCTTAGAGTTTTCATCATAAAAAGTATAATTCACAAATGGTCCGCCCATACCTTTAATATCCAGTTCCCATAAACCCTGAGTAAAAATTGCATATCTCTCCTTGAAATTAACTTCATTCCAGGTAAAGAAATCTTCGGCAATCAGAACATATGCGGTATCATCCGATGTTCTGTAAAATTTTTCAGTTACCTTATTTCTTATAGCTTTAATGGAATCTATATTAAGATATTCCGGTGAGGCATTTTCTATCCAATGTACAAAGATCCATCTTTCCATATCACTGCCGGGAGATCTTCGTAACCAGATAAAATTATCTTCAGGTTTATCCAGTGCAAGCTGAAAATCTGCCTGCACATATATAACCCAGCCATAATCGCGTAGGAGTTTTCCCTCTATATCTTTACGCTCGTAAGCCCTGTTATATAGACTTTCGTATAACCGCTTATCAGATATTTTCTGGTATGCGTAAAGAATATTATCCTTGTTCTTCAGAATTTTAAATTCAAGTTCCTGCATATCAGGTGCAGAAAGTACCGTGACAAGCTGATTCTTCGCCCAGAGATCATATCTTCTTAAAATAAAATCCCCTTCTGTTAAAATTTTTTCGTTAATACTTGAATCAACAATTGATTGAATAAACTGCGAAGTATGCGAACCTGAATTAATTGGTGCTGCTATTACAATATTTTTTCTGGTTTTATATTTATTGAGCTGGTTTGGTGATATTCTGATCAGGTTAAAGAGTTTTTCGGGAAGCGGAGTGTTTATTTCAATTTCAAGTGCCGTTTCCAGCGATAATCTTAGTTCCTCGTATTCAAGTGAATCAGCTACTATATAAATTTCATCTTCAACACCTGTAGCAGGCTGTCTGGATGTATCACAAGCAGTTAAGATTGATAATAAATATAAACCAATAATAGTTAATGATATTTTTTTCATAATTATACCGGAACATTGTTAAGAATTAATTCCATACCAGGAAGCAGAAGCAAGTATAATCCCCACATTAAAAATCCGACAGAAAAAGGAATTGAAATATTATCATCTGCAATTCCTGATGAAATGTTTTCAACAATTGCCCCAATGAAGGCGGCAACAAATCCAATCAGATATTCAGTACTATGATTCCCGATTTTAGGAGTAAAAAAAATTACTATGCTTGCACTAATGAAAAATGCTAATGTTCCCTCCAGACTTTTCCGTAAAAATTTAATCTTCCCGAATTTTCTGCCGATAAGAGCAGCACTTGTATCACTTACAATAAGTATGGTAAAAGCGGTAATAAAAATAACCTTTGGAAAAATTAAAACTCCAAGGAAAGCTGCCAGCAGTACATAGGTCGCACCGTTAAGATTTCTTTTTTTATGATCTGTTTCATGTTTCCTGAGCAGAAATCCAAATAATTTGTAAAATAAATTTCCAAAGGAGGGAGAGAAATACCTGCCAATATCCATTACCAGGGCAATTACAGTCAATATACCTAAAATAATAGCAGCTGTTGATCGGGGAATAAAATAATATATAACAGGAATTGACAGTGAACAGAGATGAATTAATTTTCTAATTAATTCATCTCTGTAATGAATTGTACCATTATCGATTTGATTCATCTTGAGGAGTGTTTTCCTTGTTCTTTCGCTCATCCATTAGTTTCTTTACGTGGTCGGGAACTTCATTACTATTGGCTGGTTCGTCCTCCTTCTTAACAGGCGGAAGCGATTCACCCTTTATAATTCTATCTATCTCTTCTCCATCAAGTATTTCTCTTTCCAGTAGTTCTTTGGAAAGTTTATGAAGCAGATCAATATGATCACGTAATATAGCCTGTGCCCTATCCATTGCTTTGTTTACTATTCCTTTTATTTCCTCATCTATATCAATCGCAGTTTTTTCACTATAATCTCTATGTTTTTGAATTTCCCTTCCAAGAAAAATTTCTTCTTCTTTAGCACCATAGCTTAACGGACCAAGTTTTTCACTCATTCCCCATTCACAAACCATTTTACGGGCAATGTTTGTAGCCTTCTCAATATCATTTCCAGCACCTGTTGTGAAATGATTAAAGACAAGTTTTTCAGCAGCTCTTCCGCCAAGTGCATAGGTTATCATAGCTTCCAGATACTCCTTGGAATATGTATGCTTTTCATCAATAGGAAGGTAACTTGTAACTCCCAAAGCTCTGCCCCTGGGAATTATAGTAACCTTATGAACCGGATCTGCCTCAGGAATCATTCGTGCAACAAGTACATGTCCTATTTCGTGATAAGCAGTTGTTTTCTTTTCTTCATCGGAGATAATAAGACTTTTTCTTTCCATCCCCATCATTACTTTGTCTTTAGCTTCCTCAAAGTCATTCATCTCAACAGTTTTCTTATCCTTCCTGGCAGCAAGCAATGCAGCCTCGTTTACCAGATTTGCCAGCTCGGCACCTGCAAGACCAGGTGTTCCTTTTGCAAGAACTTCGAGGTTAACTTTATCAGAAAGAGGAATATTTCTGGTATGAACTTTCAGAATTCCTTCTCTTCCTTTCACATCGGGTCGGTCAACAACCACCTGACGGTCAAATCTGCCAGGTCTTAGTAAAGCCGGATCGAGTACATCAGGCCTGTTGGTTGCGGCAATAATAATAACACCACTGTTTTGTTCAAATCCATCCATTTCAACAAGAAGCTGGTTAAGAGTCTGTTCTCTTTCATCATGTCCGCCGCCCAAACCGGCTCCACGGTGTCTTCCTACAGCATCAATTTCATCAATAAAAATTATACAAGGTGCATTTTTTTTCCCCTGTTCAAAAAGATCACGTACACGGCTTGCACCAACCCCAACGAACATTTCAACAAAATCGGCACCACTTATAGAAAAGAATGGAACGCCTGCTTCACCTGCCACTGCACGGGCTAATAACGTTTTACCTGTTCCCGGAGGTCCTAATAATAAAACACCTCTGGGAATTTTACCACCAAGCTTCTGGAATTTAGTAGGTTCTTTCAGAAATTCAATTATTTCCTGTAGTTCTAATTTAGCCTCATCAGTACCGGCAACGTCTCTGAATGTAACTCTTTTACCGGATGGCGATATCAGTTTTGCTTTACTTTTTCCAAAAGAGAATAAACCTCTTGAACCACCGCCCTGCCCCTGCATTCTTCTCATAATAATAATCCAGACAGCAATGATAAGAATCCATGGAAGGAATCCAATTAGATAGTTAATCCACTCACCTGATTGCTTGTCAAAAGTATAATCAATTCCTTTTTCTTTCCATACAGCTTCCTGATCTTTAATGATCGGTTCTGGTAAATAAACTGAAATAGCTTTAACAGAAACAGGCTTACTGTTTACGGTAACACTTGTTTCGGAAGAAAGTTCTGCTTTAAAAGAATAATCATTCACCTCGGATTTTGTAATTGTTGCCGATATAATTTTACCCGGTTCATTTAACAATTTTTCATATTCACCGTAAGGAATTTCAATATAATTTTCTGTACCGGTTCTGAATACCTGCATAACAATTACTGCCGCAATAACTACTGCACCCCATCCGAATACCAGGCGAATGATTTTGGACCAGTCAAAATTATCATCCGGACGCTTAGGATCGTTGTTATTTTCTTTTCGCTTATCGGGTCCTTTTTGACCGGGACGATTATTGTCTTTATTATTACTCATATTTAAAGTTCTAATCAAAATGTTCATTTTTATTTAGTATCTCCGTCATTCATTTAAAACGTAAATTGATTTCAGATTACGAAATCTTTGTTCATAATCTAAACCATATCCAATTACAAATTTACTGGGAATATTGAAACCAATATAGTCAATTTTGATATCATATTTAATGCTTTTAGGCTTCATTAAAAGTGATACAACTCTCATACTTGCCGGATTATGTTCCTCAAAAATCTGTTCGAGAAATTTAATTGACAGCCCGGAATCAACTATATCTTCCACTATTATTATATCTCTGTTTGTAACGTCGCAATTGAGTTCTTTAAGAAGCTTAACTTTTCCTGAAGAAATTTTCGAATCACCATAACTCGATAGCTTAAAAAAATCTATTTCGCAGTTTATATTCAAGTTCTTAATCAGATCAGCCATAAAAATAAAAGCACCGTTAAGAACGCCTATAAAAACAGGAACCTTACCGTTATAATCTTTTGAAATTTGTATTGCTAATTCTTTAGTTCGGTTTTGAATCTGCTCTTCACTTAACAGAACTTTAAAAACCTCACCGTTTACTATAATGTCCGGACTGGTTTCCAGCATAGCTCTAAAACTTTCTTTGTTGCAGTTGTAATTCTGAAACGGTTATCAATTCTTTTCCCGATCAACCAAATTATTTTCTTGTTATCAACAAGAACTAGCTGATCCTGCTTTGTAAATCTGCTGATTTTTTCATCAATAAGAAAATCAGATATTTTCTTTTCACCCTTCATTCCTAAAGGTACGAATTTATCTCCGGGCTTCCATACTCTAACTTTCAGTTTTCCTGAAATGTTATCGGCGGATATATATTCTAAATTGGCATCCGGATTATAACTGACTTTCCCTTTATCAATTGCCCTCATTGAAATAACGCCAAGTTCAGTTTTTTTAATTTCACCGGCTCGAATATAAAAAGATTTCAAAACCGTGGGAGTTAATTTTCGTCTTATTATCAAACTTTCACTATTTCTTGATGCTACCAGGTTACCTGTAAGTTCAACACTCAGCCCGGATTGTTTATTTATCAAACCTATGATTTTAGTTACATCATTATAGTTAAGAACAAGTCCCCACTCATTTAGAATAACTTTCCTTAGTGATTCAGATAAAATTAATTTATGATGTTCGGCAATCCTGCTGATATTAATTGTTATACCTGACTTATCTATTGAAACGACTTCATCTAAAAACACATTTATACTGTTCTCAATAAAGTCTTTTACAGATTGAAACACAAGTGCAGAATTGAATACAGTTTCATCCAGAGACGGGTTCAATCTGGACTTTATAGCAGGAATTATCTGCTTCCTTAAAAAATTTCTTTCATAATCTTCAGACGAATTAGTTTCGTCAATCCTGTATTCTAATTTATTTAAATGAAGATAATCTAAAATCTCAGTTTTGCTTAAACAAAGTATCGGTCGAATAATGTTCCCTCGCCTGACTGGAATCCCGCTCATGCCTGACAACCCGGTTCCTTTAATGAGGTTCAGAAAAACTGTTTCGGTGTTGTCATCCTGAATATGAGCGGTAGCTATTTTTGAATAATTATACTTCAAACAAATTTCATTCAGCAATTTATACCTGGTATTTCTTCCTGCTTCTTCAATTGAAATTCTATTTTTCTTAGCAATTGTCTCAATGTTTTTGGATGCAGAAAAATATTCTACCTGTAATTTCTTACATAACTGACTACAAAACTTTTCATCCGAATCTGCTGCCTTTCCTCTAAGCTTATGATTAAGATGGAAAGCACCAATAGTTATTTTATATTTCTTTTGATACTTCTTAAAAATATTCAGAAGGAAAACTGAATCGGGACCACCACTTAATGCTATAATTACTTTATCACCTTCTTCAATTAAAGGAGCTGATTTTATAAATCTGATTACTTTTTCTTCTGTCTTTTTCACTTAACTATTTTTCAATTGAAAAACTGGAAGGATTTTTAGCTTCCATAATTCGTTCAACGTATTTACCGAGCACATCAAATTCAATATTTACCGTATCACCGGTTTTTTTATTAGCAAAAATTGTTTCCTGCCAGGTATGTGGAATAATTCCAACCGAAAAAGTATTATCTGTCAATTCCGCCACGGTCATGCTTACTCCGTCAATTGCAATTGAGCCAACATAAATCAGGTAATGTTTAAACTCTTCTTTAAAAGATATTTTCATCCAGTGACTGTTCGATAATTCTTTTATCTCTTCAATTTTCCCGGTCGTATCAATATGACCCAGAACAAAATGTCCACCGAGCCTGGCATCAGCAAGTAAAGGTCTTTCCAGGTTTACCGGGTCATTTTGTTTAAGAACTCCAAGGTTGGTTTTTTTTAATGTTTCTTCTATAGTATCAACAGAAAATGAATCATTTGCTTTTTTTACAACTGTTAAACAGCATCCGTTAACCGCAACGCTGCTTCCTATTTGAAGATCATTCATTATTTTATTTGCTTTAATGGTAAATTGAAATCCATCACCGGTTGGCAATTTTTCAATAAGAATTCCCTTCTCTTCAACTAATCCAGTAAACATTTTAGCTCCACGTTTATTCAATAATTATTACAATGCAAATTTATAAAAATGGGTCTGAATCTTTTTTGCAAAAATATAACTGAATGAAGCATGTGAAATTATTAATGGTTGCACTCAATTATTAACTCAATAGAATTTTAACTCGTTAAAAGCTAAAGTGGAATATATTCAGCAACAATATCTTCGCCGATCGCTTCACAATTAACCAATTTAAGTTTGAACGGACTTTTGATACTCTTAACCCCGAGATTATTAACTATAGGAATACCGCCGCCAATAAATTTAGGGCTCAGAAACAAAATCATATCATCAAAAAGTTTCTGCTTAATGAATGAAGTGTATATCCTGCTGCCCCCTTCAACAAGCACGGATGTAATGTGTAACTTACCTAAAGTTTTCAACATCGATTTAAGATGTATTTTATCATTGTGATTTTTTTTTACAACAATAATATTTATACCTAGTTTTTTAAGTTCTGCAATTTTCCTTTTCTTGTGTTCCCCTGTTTTTGAAGTTACTACAATAGTTCTTGAGTCATGATTATTCCGGAAAATGTTAAGATCGGTCCGTAGTTTTAGTCTGGAATCAAGAACTATGCGGTATGGATTTCTGCCTTCAACATGACGCACAGTTAACTGTGGGTCATCTATAACAGCTGTTTGTGTACCAATTAATACAGCATCATAAATATTTCTTAGTTTATGAACATGGCGTTGCGATTCTGTACAAGAAATCCATTCTGATTCTGAATTTGCATCTGCAATTTTACCATCGAGTGTTGTTGCAGCTTTAAGTGTGATATAGGGAATTCCAAGGGTTATATACTTGAAAAAAAATTTGTTCAATTCACTGCATTCTTTTTCAAGTACACCGGTGGTTACCTCAATACCTGATTGTTTCAATTTCCTAATACCTTCACCACTGACTAACGGGTTGGGATCTTTAGTGCCGATTACAACTTTTTTTATTCTTTCTGCAATTATTCTATCAACACAAGGAGGAGTTTTTCCAGAATGACTGCAAGGCTCAAGGTTCACATATAAGGTTGATCCTTCAAGATTTTCGTGTGATGATTTTATAGCATTAATTTCTGCATGATCATCGCCATACTTTGCATGAAATCCTGCCCCGATAATTTTATTATTTTTAGTAATTACGCAGCCAACAAGAGGATTGGGACTAACTTTCCCTATTCCTCTTTTTGCAATTTCAAGAGTAAGCTGTATGTATGATTCATCAGCCACAAATAAGTTCTTTAATTAATCTCCAATATTTGAAATTCCAGCAAACCAGCCGGTGCTTTTACTTTTACGGTTTCACCTGCTTTAGCACCCATTAATCCTTTTCCAACTGGCGATGAAACGGAAATTTTGCCAGCCTGGAAATCAGCTTCTTCGGGTGATACTAAAATATACTCAACAACCTTTTTCGTTTTAATATTTTTAATTTTAACTTTTGATAAGATATGTACTTCATCACCGGGCATCTTGGATGTATCAATAATTCTTGCTCTTGACAGCATGTCTTCAAGCTTTGCAATTCGCATTTCGAAAAGTACCTGTTCTTCCTTTGCAGCATCATATTCGGCGTTTTCTGAAAGGTCACCATGTGCTCGGGCTTCGGCAATTTTTGAAGCCATTTCTTTACGACCGTTTATTTTCATTACCTGGACTTCTTTTTCAATCTCAATCAACCGCTCCCTGGTCAAATAAACAAAATTTTGATCGGACATAATTATAAACTCACGTTGTTTATTAATGATTTAAAAAAAATTGCCACCGTTCCGATATATCTGAACAGTGGCAGGACAAAAATAATCATTCCGGTTAATGATGTCAAGATAGAACTATTATATTAGTTCTGTAAGATGTGTACAGAAACCGGATTATTCAATCATTCATCATTTTTCAATTACAACCGAGTCAGTATCTGCACCCAAAGATGTGAGCATTTCATTAACAGATTTTACGAATGATTTTGGTCCGCATATGTAAAATGCCTGATTGAAATCTGATATTTGCGATCTCAGAAAAGACTCATCTATATGACCATTAAAATATTTATCTGCTTTTTCCCTTGTAAGAATGTTAATGAAATTATCACCAAGCAAATCAGAAAATTCACTTTCAAGAATAATGTCTTTTGATGTTTTATTTGAGAAGATAAGCTTATTTCCTTCAAGTTTGTTTTGCTTATGAAGATCTCTGATAATTGCGATAAATGGTGTTGCACCTGCACCTCCGGCAATAAATACGCCTTTGTTTTTATATTGAATTGAACCCCAAACTTCTCTGAGTATAAGCTCTTCACCTTCTTTCAGTTCACCAATTTGTTTTGTAACACCATCATGATCGTCATAAGATTTAATAGTAAACTCAAGTTGTTCCCAATCCGGCAGACTGGTAAAAGTAAATGGTCGTTTTTTGTCTTTGAACTTAGGTAAGTTTACTGAGGCTTCTGTAGCCTGACCGGGTATAAAAGAATATCCATCGGGTTTTTCGGTAATGATCCTGTTAACATCGTGGGTGATGTTCTCAATGCTTAATATTTTTACAACATATTCTTCCATAATTTTCCTTCCTTATTTTGTCTGATTATTTCTTTAAAAAATTTCTTAATACGTACTGCAGAATTCCGCCATTATTGTAATACTCAATTTCAATTTGAGAGTCGAGTCTTAGTATAACATTAAATTCAGCAGAATGGTTTCCATTTTCCTTTGCTGTTACTGTTAAACTTTTACCGGGAGAAAGATCATTTTCCAATCCGTTTATATTAAAAGTTTCGGTTCCTCTAAGACCAAGTGATTCAGCATTTTCACCATCTTCAAACTGAAGTGGAAGAATGCCCATGCCAACCAAATTTGTCCGGTGAATTCTTTCGTAACTTTCTGCAATAATTGCTTTAACGCCAAGCAATGTTGTACCTTTTGCAGCCCAATCGCGCGAAGAGCCGCTGCCGTACTCTTTACCGGCAAGTACAATTAAAGGAATATTCTTTTCAATATATTTTGACGAAGCTTCGAAGATAGACATTTCACTATTATCCGATTGATAAACTGTCCATCCTCCTTCTCTGTGAACTAAATGATTTTTTAATCTTACATTAGCAAAAGTTCCTCTTATCATCACTTCGTGATTGCCTCTTCTTGAACCGTATGAATTAAAATCCTTCTTCTCAATACCTTTGGATTTCAAATACTTTCCGGCTGGTGAATCTTCCCCGATTGATCCGGCAGGTGAAATATGATCTGTTGTAATTGAATCACCTAATTTCAACAGCACTCTTGCATCAACTATATTTTTTGGTTCAGATACTCTTTCCGAAATGTCTTTAAAGAATGGCACTTCTTTTATATAGGTTGATTCATCTTCCCATTTATAAATGTCGCCTTCAGGAACATCCAGGTTGTGCCATTGTTCATCGCCATCAAATATGGTTTTATATTTTTGTTTAAATGTTTTTGCATCAAGTACTCTACTCATCATCTCAGTAATATCGTCTGTTGAAGGCCAGATATCTTTCAGGTAAATCGGTTTAAGATTCGGATCATAACCTAGCGGTTCATTAATTAGATCAATATCAACTCTTCCTGCAATTGCATATGCTACAACAAGAATTGGTGATGCAAGAAAATTCATTTTAACCAGGGGATGAATCCTTGCTTCAAAATTACGGTTGCCGGAAAGTACAGAAGCGGCAACAAGGTTATTTTTAATAACAGCTTCTGAAATATGATCCGGAAGCTGCCCGCTGTTGCCGATGCATGTTGTACAGCCGTATCCAACCGTATGAAATCCAAGTGCCTCAAGGAATGGTGTCAGTCCCGACTTATTATAATAGTCAGTTACAACTCTTGAACCGGGAGCTAAACTTGTTTTAACCCATGGTTTTGTTCGTAAGCCGCGTTCAACAGCATTTTTGGCTATCAGTCCTGCGCCAAGCATAACACTTGGATTTGATGTATTTGTACAGCTTGTAATGGCTGCAATTACAACAGCACCATCACTTAAAATAAAATCAGTGCCCGGAATTTTTACTCTTGCACTTTTTAAATCCGAATCTTCCCTTGTCATAGTCTCAGTTTCAATTTCAACACCAATTTTTTCAAGTGCATATTTATCAGGAGCAGATGCCGTATCAGTCATTCTGCCGCCTTCATCCAGCCACCTGTTTTGTGCACGGTCTTCAACAGAAATATATTCACGTTCATAAACTTCTTTAAGAATATCAACAAACTTTGATTTAACATCGGTAAGTAAAATTTTATCCTGCGGTCTTTTAGGTCCGGCTACAGATGGAACTACGTCATCAAGATTTAGTTCGACAACATCCGTGTATTGAATTTTATCTTCATTTTCACGCCAGAGTAAATTTGTTTTAAGATATTTTTCCACAAGTTTTATATGATTTTGTTTCCTGCCGGTTAATCTGAGGTACTCAAGAGTTTTTTCATCCGGAGGGAAATAAGTTACTGTACATCCGAATTCAGGTGACATATTTGAAATTGTTGCACGATCCGGAACAGTGAGATTCTTCAATCCTTCACCAAACACTTCAACAAATTTTCCAACCACACCTTTTTTTCTGAGCATCTCGGCAATAGTAAGCACAAGATCGGTTGAAGTTGTGCCCTCTTTAAGTTTACCGGAAAGTTTAACACCAATTACTTCGGGCATCATAAAGAAAATAGGCTGTCCGAGCATAGCCGCTTCTGCTTCAATGCCGCCGACTCCCCATCCGACAACACCAATTCCGTTTACCATTGGTGTATGAGAATCAGTGCCAACCAAAGTATCAGGAAAAATTATTCCGTTTCTCATTGCAGCAACTGTTGCAAGGTATTCCAGGTTTACCTGGTGGCAGATTCCCATTCCGGGCGGAAGTACTTTAAAGTTTTTGAATGATGAAGCCGCCCATTTAAGAAGTGAATACCGTTCACGGTTTCTTTCATATTCTTTTTCAACATTCTTTTGAAATGAATAATGCGTACCGAAATAATCTACCTGTACGGAATGATCAATTATAAGATCAACAGGAATTAAAGGATTTATATTGGATGCCGTGCCGCCTTTATTTACTACCTCTGATCTTATGGATGCGATATCCACAACCGATGGTACACCTGTAAAATCCTGCATTAAAACTCTTGCCGGAAGAAACGGAATTTCTTTCCTTGCAGGTTCAGGTTTCCAGTTTACAACAGTGTTAAAATGTTCTTCGGTAACACTTAGTCCGTTATAATTACGCGCTACATTTTCAATAAGAATGCGGATGCAGAACGGCAGTTTTTCGATTTTATAGTTTTGCTTCTGCAGATCTTTTAAGCTTATGAACTTATGCTTTTTACCATCCAGTGTAAAAGTTTTCTGCAGTTTTGAAAAAAACTTTTCTGCCTCATCTTTATTTAATTGTTTCATTTGGTTCACCATTTCATTTTAATTTGTTCTATTCATTACTGGAAAGAAAATAACAATATTTTATTTAAATAGTATAATGGAGATTAGACGACTGTCACAATGTGGTTTGTGACTGATGGAAAAATTTATAAAAATTAATTTTTAAATTAACTGTATCGAGCCGGAAAACTATTTTTTTATTTACCTATTTACTTCTGCCAAAAGCAGATAAATTTTACTTACCTGTCCGACTAAGACGGATTAAAGGGGTTATACTTATTTTACTTTATCAATATAAATTTCTTTGTATCTGAAAAACTACCAGCTTGCATTCTGTATAAATAAACACCACTGGAAAGATTATTCCCATCAAATTTAACCGAGTAATTTCCCACAAGCTGTTCTTGCTTTACTAATGTTGCAACTTCTTTTCCTAAAACATCATATACTTTGAGTTGAACTAATCCTCGTTCCTTTATCTTGTATGAAATTGTTGTCATTGGATTAAATGGATTAGGATAATTCTGTGATAGAGAATAATCTGTTATCTCGTCATTGTTTTCGTTTACTGATACAGTTCCTGTATCTCTTATAGCTAGAAGTGTTTTCTTCTGATTTCCCAAAAGTGAAACATCATGTACTCCTATATATAGCGTACCATCATTTGCAATTGCGCCAGTATTATCTACCTGTTGTTGTTGTACAATTAAAGGTAATTTCCATTTAAGTTTGCCTTTACCTGAAATGGCATAATAGTTAGAACCATTTGTTGAACCAACATAGACAGTACCTTCGGAGTCGCAGATTAATGGCTGCCGGAATTCATCACTCTCCTCATCATCAAATATATATTGCCACCTTATTTCGCCGTTGTATGATAAAGAAACTAATTTCGGATAATAGGGACAGCAGGTTGTATCATAAGCAATCACGTAAACATTACCTTCTTTATCAATTGTGGGTATTGCAACTGTATTCCAAAACGTCCAATAATTCCAATTTAAATTACCGACAGAATCTATAGAATATAAATAACTCGAAGCTACAAAATAAATATTTCCTTCAGAATCAACCATTGATGCACTCTGTATTTTACCACAACTGAGTTTCCACTTTAAGCTGCCATCAAGATTCAAAGCAAAAAGATTTGAATCTCTGCCAGCTATGTAAATTGTATTTCCATCAGGTGAAAACACCGGTGATCTGCTTCTGAAACCACTCTCATACGTTACACTCCAGTTTAGGTTACCAGCAGGACTGAATGAAAATAATTGACCCGAGTCATTTGGCAAATATAAATTCCCCTGCAAATCTACATTTGTAATAGCAAATCCAAATGCAGCAAATGTTTGATATTCCCATTTTAGTGTTCCATCTGGGTTTAGGGCATAAAAATATCCATCTGATGCACCGAAATAAATTGTATTGTTCGAATCGATTACAATCCCTGACCTTGGAGGGTATACTTTCCCGAGTTTGTAATTCCAGATTTCTTTTCCATCAGTGTCGTAACAATAGAAATAATCACCAAAGTTATAATAAGACCCAAAGTATAAATTTCCTTCTTCCCCAATTACAGGTCCTGAAAAAATTCCATAAGGCATATCTACAGTCCAGACTAAATTTGGAGTTTGTGGTCCTTTGAATGGTGATCTCCCGGTGAACTGTGGATCGTGCTTTATCATAGGCCAATCGGAATTGGCAAGAGTTGGCCAGGGAATATCAACCTGCTGCTGAGAATATACCATACCAATTAATAATAAGGATGTAAATATTTTTCTCATAACCTTATTCCTTATTCTTCATTTTTCACTAATTAATATAAAAAGAAAGACCACCCCTAATTGGGATAGTCTTTCAAGTAAATAATCAACAATTACTTCTGCAGAATAAATTTGCGGGTTTCAACATAATTACCAATTTGAATTTTGTAAAAGTAAATACCGCTTGTTAAACTGGAGGCATCAAATTCAACAGAATGTGTGCCTGCTTCTTTGTATGTATTTATTAACTCAGCAACTTCTCTTCCTAAAACATCAAACACTTTTAGTGTTACAAAATTATATATGGGTGTTTGATAAGAAATGATAGTTGAGGGATTAAAGGGATTAGGATAATTCTGTAATAACGAATAATTTTTACTATTTGCTGAGCTATTTCCTCTCTTATCCAACGGAGGCATAATAACTCTAATATCAACCGTATTCGAATAATCAGATTCATACGGTGTGGAGAAAGGATTTTCGACTGGGTAGCCAACACTAGTAATTTTATAATAAACGTGACCTTCATTTGCGTGTGGAAGACCGCTATAAATTTCTTCACTTACATCAACATAAGTAGTTGCTGTTGTGCTATCGTATAAAACAAAATTTGGCGTTCCTTTCTTCTTATAAATTTTATAATAATTGTTTGAAAAACCTGGCAAGGGACCCCAAGCAAATTTTGGACGGTTATCACCATTGTTGAAAACTGCCAAACAATTATTCCAGTATTCTTCAAGACCTGATGTTTCAAGAATATTGCCTGTTAGATCCCATAGAGTTTGGTAACTGTCGTCTATCGTTTGTGTGTTCCCCCAGTTTCTGAATCTTTTGTTACCAACATCATACTTGAAACTTACATCAAGCGAGGTTCTCCAGTCTGAAGTGCGCCAATCGCAATAAAAGTAAGCTTGCTCAACACCATTTTCAATGGCGCTGATCTTATAGAGTCCAACAGCAAATATAGGATTTTCGCCCGCATTTGGATCTAAAATATGATCAAAATCAGCTATTGTTTGGGAATTCTCGTGCCCACTGGTAAGATAAACATAAGCAATTTCATACTCTTCTGTTAATTCATAATTCTCATCCCATCTTGCACTAATTGCAGTTAGCTTAATAGTTACATCCCAAAGGGAACCGTGATTTATTAGTTCAATTCTGAGCTCACCGGTGTGTTCGGGTTGTCCATAAATAATAAATGGAAGTAGCAGTAATAGTAATAATCTTTTCATTTTTCTAACTCCTTAAAAATAAAATAATGATATGATAATTAAAAAGAAAAACTAATTGCTCATTCACCTAAATTATATAAAACCAGTTGGATAAAAATATTTTTCTTCGATCATTCCCGTTACCTTTTCTCTTTGTGAGTAAGTATAACGTCGCCGCAACTAACAAGTGGCTGCACCGTTTTTAATGTTTATATTTTGTTTAACTGTATCCAGCCGGAAAACTATTTTTGTTACTTAAATGTTCAACTCACACGGATTAAATAGGTTTTGTCTCTATCCTCCTTTGAATTCCAAAATCTGCTTTACATCATTAAAATTATTAGATTCTTTTATAACACTTTTGATTAATTCCATACCAATTGATATGGATTTTGGCACAACTCCCGACGAATAAAATTCATCAGTAAAAGTATAACCGTTATCTGTTGTTTTCGATATGACTTTAATTGCACCAGGGGCTTCATTATAGTCCCTTTTATATTTCCAATCGCTTTTATCATTGATGACTACTTGCGATGGCAATTTGTCAAGAACTTTTTCAATAAAGTCGAACCTAATATGCGGGCAGAACTTACATTTAAAAAGATTAGTGCTTAACTCGTGTTTAATTTTTTCTTTATTGAATTTAAAAACTACTTGATTTTTTAATAGTCCAACTTTTTCAAAGTTACCAAATGTAAACCAGTTAGACCACTCAGTCCATTCCATTCTACTTTGTTTGCAACCCCAAATATTGAATCTGTTTTCGTCTAAACCAAAGCAATATTCTATTGGTTTATAGGCAGAATTTCTTTGTTTTGCACACCAAGTAAATCCCCAAATATCATCCCACTTTTGTTCTTCACCATCTACAAAAACTTTCCGATTTCTCATACCTTTAAGGGCATCTATTAATTTTAAAGGTTTATTAAAATCTTTCTCCGGCCAATTAGCTAAATACCAATTCTTTTTACCTTTAACACACATATTGTTGAAAGGTGCATTTTTATGTTCTGCTATTGCATCCGTAAAACTAGCAGAAGTAGATTCCGCAAACTCTATTGTTACTCCAATAGGTGGAATTTTATAAGAAACATTAATACTTGGCTCTACTGTTAGATCAGAAACTGACGTGCCGCATTCTGGACAAAACTTTGCATTTGAATCTATTTTAGAATTACAATTTGAACAAATCTTAATGTCACTTTTAGAATCTAAATAATTTTTAACATCATTGATTACTAAATCTATTTGTTCAGAACTGATTTTTAAATCGCTTGTTGCATCAATAAATAATTCTTTTTCTTTTTCATCCAAATCCCCATCAATTAGAGCAACATAAATTATATCTTCCAAATTTTTTATTTTGTCAGAAAAATGACCAATTAATTTAATTTTGAAATTAGGGGATTCGGCATTTTGTATTGCTTTGTTTAATTCACTTTTTTTTGCTCCAATTCGCTTCTGAATCTCTTCTATTGCTTGGTTTTCTGAGGCTGTAATTTTTCCATCAATTCTTGCCACATAAATAATATTTGATAGGTATGTTATTAATTGATCACTATTAAGAATCATTATAAACTCCAATAATTTTCTAGAAACATAACGACGTGTTATGTTAAAACGCTACTATTATTTAAAAGATTTCCTTATCACTTAGCATGTGCTTTGTGACTATTGTCTAATCCTATTATTTTTTTTATCATTCATATTCTTCAATCTCTCCCTGATACGGATCCCCCCTCCGGCTTCGTCGGTAGGTAAATGGAGGGTATTGTCATCTGTGCTTTCAAAACTTAATTATTTCAGAAGTCAATAACAATTAGCACTTAACAAGTAACCACCCCGCAAAGGAAATCTAATTACAAAATAAAAAACCCGGACAAGCCGGGTTTAAATAATCAGCTAAAGTAAAACATTTTTACTTTATTAAAGTCATCTTTCTTACTTCATTATAATTTCCTGCTGTAATGGAATACAGGTACACTCCGCTTGAAATTTGTCTGCTTACAGATGAAGCATCAAAGTTAACATCATACCTGCCTGCTTCTTTTTGTTCATTTACAAGAACTGCAACTTCATTTCCTATAATATCAAACACCTTTAATGTAACAAATGTACTCTGCGGAATTGTAAATGAAATTGTTGTTGCCGGGTTAAACGGGTTGGGATAATTCTGTTCAAGGCTGTACTCTGTAACTGCAAACTCACCATCAACACCGGTTGTAATAGAGTTCACTGTTTTTAATATATTATTATTCGGATCAAAATTTATTGAAGTAGGTTCACCTTCTATGGCAATTTCAAAAGTCTGGTTTTGTTCATTGTTAAAAACGGTTATAATAGTATCACCAATTGCGCGGTTAACTCTTATCTGCACAGGCATTGTAAAGAATGTTGGATTGGTGTTAGTCTGCTGATTAATATTAACAACAAGGTTCCACATATCTGAACCTAAACTGTACTTATTCCATACGACAGAATATTTTGGATAATTTTCGCCGTATATCCACTCCTGGAAAAAATAATCCAGATCCAACCCGGAAACATTTTCAGCAATTGCCTGGAAATCTTCTGTGGTGGCCACATCGTATGCAACATTTGGATCGAAGGTATAGGTTCTGAGTATATTAAAGAATGTAGAATCACCAACAATTCCTCTTAACATATGAAGAACAACACAGCCTTTTGCATAAGATCTTGCACCATTAAATATTTCCCACACCTGCGTAATATCCTGAACCCAAATTGAACCAGTAGCATTTTTTGCTGAATTCATTTCTCCTGCAATGTAATTATCATAACCTGCTTTGCCGTACCAGGCTTCATAAATAATACCTTCGCCATAGGTGGCAAATCCTTCATTGAGCCATATATGATGCCAGTCTTTACAGGTTATCTTATCGCCATACCACATATGTGCAAGTTCGTGAGCAATTAAACCATCGCTGAATCCGCCCATTGAAGATATTGTTTGATGTTCCATTCCACCACCCCATCCAAACTGTGCGTGCCCATATTTTTCATTAAGGAAAGGATATTCGCCAAACTTCTCCGAATAAATTTCTATCATACCCGGAGTTTTATCCAGTTGTGAAATGTTAGAATTTAAATTTGCAGGATAAAGAAAATGATTAACCGGCATTGAGTCGGTTGGACTATAAATATAATAATTTGTGTATTCTGCGTAATTCGTTATTGCCATTGATAATAAATACTGAGCGATAGGGTAACTGATTTTCCATTTATAAGTATGAGTTCCGTTTCCGTTATCAATTGTTTCCATCAACTTACCATTTGAAACCGGGGTAAGAGTATTACTTACAGTAATCCAGAAATCAGCCGAATCAGCTTTATCCGCCGGGGTATCTTTTACAGGCCACCAATCCTTTGCGCCGTATGGTTCACTTAATGTCCAGATTGCAGGATTGCCGCCTTGCGTACTAAATTCAAAACTGCCGAACCCGCTGGAACCGGGAGTTCCGTGATAATAAACAACAGAGGTAAACTCATCACCCTGATTGAGGGGAACACTCAAATTGATATATAATTTATTATCGCTTCTTGTATAGGAAGCTAAACTTCCATTGACCAAGACAGAATCAACAGTTAACGGATTTGTAAGATCAAAATAAATTTCCGTAATGTCTGACTGAACAATTTCGGCATTACAGGTTACATTTCCTGAAATCGTTTCAGAGGTATGATTTATTGTGAGATCGAGCTTATAATATTTTACATCATAGTTTGAGTCACCGGGATAATCAAAATCCGCAAATTTTTGTAAGTGGTTAAAGTGTGCGGTTTTACCAAGGATACATCCTTCTTTACCGCTTTGCGCAAAAGTAAATCCGGAAAGAATCAGCAGAGAGAGTAAGAATTTTTTCATTTTTTATCCAAACGTTTTTTATGAGTGTAAAAATACTCATAAGCTGACCGATAACAATGATAAAATTTGTAGTTATTTTACTTCCTGAATTCTGCAAATTGATTTAAACTCGCAGTAACTACAAACTTTACTTTCACGGTCTTCAAGTTGTGAAAGACTGAAATCTCCGTTTATAATTCTGCTTACGTAAAGTGTAATCGATTCAATTGCAATTTCAATTATATTCTCATTCATTTTTATCCGTTCGTCATCACTCAAATTTCGGGATGATGAAATACTAATCGGTTTCCTGCCAAAATCTTTTTGAGTTAGTTTCAAAGAATATATTTCAGCCGCGGCAGGATTAAATTTATCATTCATTTCAGCTTCAATTAATTTTTTTGAAGCGTACATGTATAAAGGAAGCTGGAGAGATATACCATTTAACAAATCATCTTTAGCAGGCTTCTTTCCTCCAAGCTTATAATCAATAACTTTGAAAGATTGAACATCTTTGTTCAAATCTATTCTGTCTACTTTGCCGCGTAAATTTATACTGTTAACAGCAATGTTTGAAGCTGTAGTATTACCTGAAAAATTCCCGAATGCATATTCAAAATATTCAGGGGAATATCCTTTTTCGGATTCCTTTTCAGCAAGTAAAAAATGATGTAGAATTGAATTGGCTTTATTGCCATTTATACCGAATATTTTTTCCCGTTCAAAAAAAGATGCGGGAGAAATGAATTTGATTTTATTTACTTTTTCTTCGGCTATTTCAAACAATAATTTTTCGGCTGATTTGAATTCCTTATCAGTACATTCATTTAACAGGATATCTTTTTTTCGTAATTCCGTATAAAATTTATAAAGTATGGAATGGATAAGACTGCCGATTTCAAATGCTTCCATTTCTTCTGTTGGTTCTTCTATAGTTTCAAGTAATAATACTCTTGATACGAAATATCTGAATGGACATTTTGCGTAATCTTCAAGTTGAGAAGCAGAATATTCCCTGAGTTTAAATGATGATAATTTTTCAACTGCTTCTTTACTTAGATTTTTGTTTATAAATCCAGTATATGGAGATTCTGCAAATGGATTTTCAGTCCGTAGTTTGTCAATACCAATGGCTTCTTCAATTTTATCAGCATCTTCTGATAATTCCTGATTGACTTCTATTTCCTTTTTCCCGATTGCCTTTAACAATTCATCTTTAGAATAAATTAATTCTGCAAACTCTGAATCATTTTTTGATTCAACTAAAAATAGTTTTTCAAGATCTGTAATAAACGTTGACTCTGAAAATTCTTTCTTCTCCCCGTTTGCAGGGTAAGATACAAATAAGCACTTTTCAGGAACGCACAATGCCTGGTAAAACCTGTATCGTTCTTCAAGCAGGTGTCTGTGCTCACTTCTCCGGTTTTTGTGTTCACCTGAAAAGAATATAGCAGGCTGAAATCTTGTAGGAAATTCACCATCTGTCATTCCGCCTAAAAATAAATATCTGAACCTTAATCCTCTAATTTCATTAACAGAAGTAACAAGCACTCCGCTATCATGTCTTTCTTTAATATTATATCTGCTGAATGCCAATGCCGTTTTAATCTGATGCAGAAAAAAAGAAATTGAAAATGTTTTACTACTTCCGTATTCGTCCTCAAGCAGATCAAACAATTCTTCAATAATTTCAATAAACACAGTAATTGCTTTAACATTTTTTTCAATGTTAATGGAATATTCATTTATGATTTTAGAAGGCAGATTAACAAATGATATAAAATTCACCAGGTTATCTCTGAATGAATTTAAAGTCTGCTTCTTTCGGAAAGGATTAAGCAGATCGTTTATTCTAATTATATCTCTTTTTGCATTCTCATATTTCCAGTGCTGTAAATAACCATTCTCTTCATATTCAACTATGTTCTGAATTTGCTCAAGAACTGAGTCAATAGAATTTATCCAGTTATTATAACCTGTAACTAATTTTAAGTTTGCTGAAACCAAAAGCAGATTTGATAAATCAACACCGGGAACAACTATCCATCTTCCATTTAATGCTCTAAAAATATTTTTGTAATAAAAATCATTTTCAAGTATTTCAAGAAAATTCACTATAGCAATAACCGGCTGAGAATTACTCAGACTGTACCTGTCGGTAAGATTGAATGGAATACCGTAATTATCAAATACATCTCTGATTATTGCAGAATGTTCACTGATACGATTAAAAGAAACGCAAATTTCATCCGCACGGGCTTCCTCACTAAGAAGCAGTCTTTTAATTTCCTTTGCAATGGTTTCTATTTCTTTTATTGGATTTGATGAAACAGTCTTAATTAATTTAAGATTCGATTCTTTCGGATTGATCCTGGCTTCAGTAAATAATTTCTCTCTTACTGTTTTCCTGAAATCATCAATTGATCCTGTTGAACGATCTTCGGATTCTTTAAAATTTTTATGAATAAAACTTTTATAGCAATTTACTAAATGCGAAAATATTTCCGGATTATATTTGAAATAATCGAATGAAAGAAAAAGCGAATTCCCGGTTAAATCGCTCATTCGGTTTATCAAATTAATTTCTGGTTCAGAAAACTCATCAAAACCTATAATTATTATTGAACTTACACCGGGAAAAATTTTATCAAACGTATGGCTAAAATCCTGATTACTGATTTTAATCAGATGTTCATAAATGTCTCCTTGTTCATACACATTCAGCTCTTTTGTTTTATCCTGATAAACTGAATAAATATTTGAAATATCAATGGCTTTATATTTTTCTGAACCTGTTAATAAAGACGATTCTTTCCTGATTTCATCTGGACCGATTCCATGTCTTTTATACTCGCTGATCACATTTTTCAGCAGTTCCAGAGTTCCCCGTGGAATTTCTTTTTTGTAAGAATTGAAGTACTGAAGTTTAACCTCAGAAAAGGATTTGTTTAGCAGGACTACTGCAGCGGCATCGCTTAAAATTTTAGCTTTAAAATTCCTGAATTCATTAAATAGTTTTGTGGTTAGTGTTGATAAAGTTTCAAGATTCAGATCACTCAGTGCTTGTAAAGGTGCACTGCTGATCAATTCCCTTTTAAGATACCGGATTTTACGGTTAGTGGGAACAATAAGCAAAAGTTCATGAATGTTATTCGAATTTATCTTTTCATAAATAAGTTCATCAATATTAACTTTATCTTTATCTGACTTAGTAAGTATCATTTTTCTTTTTTAGAATTAAATCTCTGTAGGAAGCTCTTATCTGGTCGTCAGTATTCAGTTCGAGAATTTTAATTATATTATTAAACCTTTTTTGTGCATCCATTAATCCGTTCTTAACCATAGTTTCTAATTCAATAAATGAACCAAGCCCTTTCACCCTGTCAAGATGAATACGGGTATTTTTATATAAGTACAACTCACGCACTTTAGATACAACAACTTCCATTTTCATAATTCTGGAAAAGAATTTTTCTATGTTGCCGTTACTTAAATTTACAAATTCATAATCTGACCAGCGTTTAGAAGAATTTTCATTTCTCTGGTAGTAAATTAAACTTGATTGTCCATTTTCTATTCGCAGCTTTACCAAACCATTATTAATAGAATAATAAACATCTTTCTGGATTAGAATTTTTTTCAGTCCTATTCTTCTTGATTTTAATCTTTGTTTTATATCTTTAAGTGAATTTAATCTAATTTTAATTTCAAGATTTCGCGGCATTAAAATTTATCCTTCCTTTAAATCTTTAGAATTTTACTTCCCTGTCATGGTTTATTCGCATTAATAATATTATTCTGCAACTCTAATTTAGGAAATTCGATAAGATCTTTTTTAATTCAATTTGAATTGTGAATTACTATGTATACTATAGTCTTATCATCGGATAATAGTTCTATTGCAGACTGTTTTTTATTAAAGTAGTAAATCAAAAATGTAGATTAAAAATTAACTTAAATCATAACATTTAATCCTGATTAACAGGATAGCTGAATTTAATGAAACAGCATAATTAACAGATTTTGTCGAACTATTGATACAAAATAATACATTGATATTTTTCAAAGTATCTGTATTTTAACACTAAAAATAAGAATACATTATGAAAAGAATTGCAATTACACTAAGTTTTTTAGTATTAATACCATTATCAAGTATAAGTTCGCAGGGAATTGGTGAACTTGCACCTGAAAAAAAACCGGAAGTCTTTCCGAATAATGCTTGGGGAGTTGATATTATGTTCGGTGAAGGCGGATTTGGACTTGGTACATTTTACAGGAAGCAGTTCTCAACCAAATGGACTGTATTTGCAGATTTATCTTTTTCGGAAACTAAAGATACCAGGGAATTTGAATATGTTGACTACTTCGGAACTACTTTCACATTCGGAAAAAAGAACCGTGTGTTTTCTGTACCTCTGAACTTTGGATTGCAATACAGACTTTTTGAAAATGTTATTTATGATAACCTGCGACCATACATTAATTTTGGAATAGGTCCAACTTTAGTGTTAACAACTCCGTATGAAAAAGAATTCTTCAATGCTTTCGGCGATACACAAACTAAGACGGCATTAGGTGGATATGTTGGTTTCGGAGCAAATTTTGGACTGGATAAGTCAAGCCTGATTGGATTGAATTTCAGATATTACTACACACACTTTTTTGATGAGGGTGTAGAAAGTTTATACGAGCGGTACAGGAATAATATCGGAACCTTTTTCGTTACTCTGAATATTGGATTGATGTATTAATTTTTACTTCCACTTTATTGTGCACCCGATTGAATAAGTTTCAGGAACCGAAACAGAATTCCCGGCTAATAATTCATCCAGTGCTTCTCTCAAATATTCACTTTTAACATTTTCCGGTTCCTGCCAATTATCATCAATCTTACCATGGTAAGCTAATTTTCTGTTTTTATCAAAGACAAAAACTTCAGGTGTATGTGTCGCACCAAAAGCTTTAGCAACAGACTGTTCTTCATCGTATAAATAAGGGAAGTTAAAATCTCTTTCTGCTGACCTTAATTTCATTTGTTCAAAAGAATCTTCTGGATATTTATCAGCATCATTTGCACTTATTGCTAATAAACTCACACCTTTCTCTTTGTAGTCTTTCTGAATCATTTTAATTCTTTCCTCATACGCCTGAACATAAGGACAGTGGTTACAACTGAATATGATTACTAATGTTTGATCATTGGCAAACATATTCGGATCATAGTTTTTACCATCAACAGCGGGAAGATTAAATTCCGGAAGACTGGAACCTATTTTCAATTTATCTGTAGCCATGGTAAATTCTCCATATAAATAAATAAATTTTACTCACACTCAATTAGTAATGCAAAGATTTAACATAATTATTTTTATAATTCTTTCAGAGTTAATTATGCCTCAAAACTTTGAATTTGAACAAAGTCTGTACAACAATTACGAAAGCTTCAAAGAAAAAAGTTTAACCGAAAAACGATTTAAGCATTCGGATATTGTACCACTTATAGCACGTCTAAAAAATAACAAAGATTTCACCGTTAATAAAGTAGGAACTTCGGTTGAAGGAAGAGATCTATTTCTTATATCAGTTGGACACGGTGATAAGAAAATTTTCCTGTGGTCACAAATGCACGGTGATGAGCCTACAGCAACTTCTGCATTGTTCGATATTTTTAATTTTTTATCGGACTCTGCTTACATCGAGATAAAAAATAATATTCTAAGTAAAGTTAAGATCTACTTTCTTCCAATGGTGAATCCGGACGGCGCAGAAAAATTTCAGCGGAGAAATATTTTTAACATTGATATAAACAGGGATGCGAACAGACTTCAGACTCCTGAAGCTATTATATTAAAAGAAGTATTTGACAGTTTAAAAGCAGAGTTTGGATTTAATCTTCATGATCAGGACCCGCGTTATTCTGTTGGTAACAGCTTCAAATCAGCTGCTATTTCATTTCTTGCTCCTGCTTTTAATTATGAAAAGGATGTAGATCAAGTAAGGGAAAAATCTATTCTTCTTATTGGAAGATTATCGCGAATGCTCTCAAAATTTATTCCCGGTCATATTGCTAAATATTCGGATGAATATGAACCGCGTGCATTTGGAGACAGCTTTCAGAAGTGGGGAACAAGCACTATACTTGTAGAATCGGGTGGATGGAATAACGATCCTGAAAAACAATTCCTGAGGAAAATGAATTTTCTGTTACTGATCTCTGCATTTAAGGAGATTGCTGAAAACGGGTACAAGAATGAATCTCCTGCCGTTTATGAAAAAATTCCTATTAATGACAAATATATTTTTGATCTTCTTTTAAGAAACCTGACTTTAACTTATGAGGATAAGAAAATAAAAATTGATGTGGCAATAAATTTTGAAGAAGTAACAGAAAATCATAACCGATCAGTTAAAAAAATATCTTCGATTCAGGATCTGGGTGATTTGTCAGTATTTTATGGATTCCAGGATGTTGATTTAACGGGACACGAAATTAAACAAGGTAAAACATATAATGAAAAAAAATTCAATCTTAACGAATTTGCAAACCTTAATATTAATGAGTTTTATAACCAATGCTTTATAACCATAGTAACCGAAGATTCACTTGAAGGAAGGTTTACTGATTTTCCTTTAAATGTTTATTCAAATAATTCTATAAAAAATATGAACTTTCTTAAAATTGGAAGTCCTGCAAACTTTATAATTACAAAAGATGATATAGTAAAGTATGTTGTTGTAAACGGGTTTCTTCAAAATGTAGATGAAAAACAGGAATTTAAAGGAAACGGGATAATTTACAGGTAACTGGTTCTTTGAATATTAAAATTGAATTACTATAATTACAAGGATCATTTCCCGGCTGCTGAATCAAATAATGAATAATAGAATTTATGTTAAATCTTTTACTGGCTTTATTGGCAGAACCTGAAACTTCCGAACAAAAAAAGCTGTATGCTGATTTTGAAAGAGAAGCCGTTCCACATATGGATGCCCTTTATAATTATGCAATAAAGATGACTGGTGACAGTGATGATGCAAGTGACCTGATACAGGATACCTATCTGAAAGCTTTCCGATTCTTTGATAAATTTGAGCAAGGAACTAACTGCAAAGCCTGGTTGTTTAGAATAATGAAGAACACTTTTATTAACAATTATAGAAAAAGTACAAAAGAACCCGATAAAGTTGATTATGAGGACGTAGAAAATTTTTATGAGAACATTAAAGCATCAAATGCAGATAGTGCGCATCTTGAAAAAGATAATTATGAGAACCTTTTAGACGATGAACTATCTCAGGCAATAACATCCCTACCCGAAGATTTCAGAACAGTTGTTATTCTTGCCGACATAGAAGGATTTACATATGATGAAATAGCTGATTTTATAGATATTCCGGTAGGTACAGTCCGCTCAAGATTACACCGTGCAAGAAAAATGCTGTTCACAAAATTATATACATATGCCGGTCAAAAGGGTTATATAGCTAAAGAAGAAGAATTGTGATGGAAAAATTTAGTAAAGATTTAACCGCTGCACTGGTCGACAATGAACTTCAGGATGAAGTTCTGAAAAATAAGCTTATCGAACAGATGGAATCCGATGCTGATTTAAAATATGATTATATGGTTCAGAGCCTTGTAAAAAATTTAATCCATGAAAAAGTTCGATTTCAGGAAACTCCTGAAAAGGTAAGAAAACGAGTATTAAAAAAAATTCAGCCAAAAGAACTGAGAAGTAAATCTGAATCGTCTTTGTTTGCAGGATTCTTATCTAAACCTGCATTTTCATTTGCAACTGCTATTGTTATTGTTATTGCAGTAATACTTATTTTGATGAACAGACCTGGAATTGTTGAGCCTGCTGATTTTGCTTTGGAACAATTAGGTGAAGATAATATGTTTGTTCAGGCAAATAATAACTTCCGGAGTATTGTTGAAGGGAGACTTTCTCCGCAATTAGTAAGTTCCAACCCGGAAGAAATAAAAAACTTTTTTGAATCAAGCGGTGTAAACTACCTGACACTTGTTCCGGAACAATCCAAGTGGGGACTACTCGGTGCTGTTGTTTCAGAAGATAACGGTGAAAAATTTGCTCATCATGTTTATTCAAATGATGAAGGTGAACTTGTATACCTCTTCCAGGTTGAGCAAACATATTTGCAAACACATGAAATTCTTAGACTTTCAGAAGATTTCCTCTCCTATCTGGAGCAGGGCAAATGCTACACTACAATAAAAGACAATATTACAACTTTAATGGCTAAATCGGGTAATATAATCTATGCAGTTGTTTCAAATGCTTCTGTAGAAGATATTTCTCAAAGTTTTTGCAGTTTGTAATCGAGAAAAAACTCAAAACCAGACATATCCTAAAATTTAATTCTTTAATTAAATCCGGATAAGGCTCTTTTTAGCTCATATTATTCCTATAGTGCATCGGTGGTAATGAAATATTTGTTTTCTCACCTGTGAATTTCTATATTTCTAATCCGTTTTTATAAAAGATTGGATAATTATGGCTAAAGTGAAAAATGTTGAGGCTTTCTGTTCATATTGTGGTACGACACGAACGTTGGAACTGGTAAAGGAAGCTTTTAAAGATGAAAATGAAAATAAAAGATGGGGAAAGTGTAAAAAGTGTAAACAGATGATAATGATTGACATTTCCTCACTTGCTTTGAATAATGTATCCGTAAAGGATATGGAAACTGATAATGCAATTGAGTATTCGCCGGTAAAAACTTATGAAATAGGTACGGCTATTTATCATAAAAGCTGGGATGATTTCGGCAAAGTGATGACGAAAGAAATTTTATCAAACGGACAGAAATCAATAACTGTAGATTTTCAGAAATCAGGAACTAAAAAACTAATTGAATCAATTATTAAACAAAGCCAACAAAGCGAGGTGAATTAATTGGTAGGCATTCAGATAGGTGATAACGAATCCATCGATAAAGCTCTTAGAAGATTCAAGAAAAAATATGAACGTTCAGGAGTATTGAAGGAATTTAAGAAAAGAACTTTTTTTACAAAACCCTCAATCAAGAAACGTATGGAAAAGTTGAAAGCCATTCGAAGGGCACACAGACCCGAAATTATTTAAATTGAACGCCCTCTAATTGAGGGCATTTTTTTTATTTGATATGAATTTTGGGTTCCACTAATTCGGTTTCTTTCCCCATAAGAAAATGTTTTTCTAAATGAGTTTTAACAAAGTTAAAAGCATCATCCAGGTCATTGCTGAAATGAATCAGTTTCAAATCAGATTCATTGATTACTCCTTCATATATAAGTTTTTCAAAATTTATTACGCTTTTCCAGTATTTTTCATCGTAAATGATAAGCGCTAATTTCTTCTTAATTTTTTCAGTCTGAATTAGAGTGAGGATTTCAAATAGTTCATCCATAGTACCAAATCCACCTGGAAATACTATAAGTGCTTTTGACAAATATGCAAACCAGAATTTCCGCATAAAGAAGTAATGAAACTCAAAGCTCAAATCCTTAGTTACATATTTATTAACAAACTGCTCAAACGGAATACTGATATTTAAACCTACAGAGTAACCGCCAGCTTTTTTAGCACCTTTATTCGCTGCCTCCATTATACCAGGCCCGCCACCTGTACAAACAATAAACCTATTTGCGCTTGTTTCAAGATTCATCGACCATTCAGTTAATCTTCTTGAAAGTTCAACTGCATCTTCATAATAGCGGGACATTTCGAGTCCGCGCTGTGCTTCCCTTAACGCCTTGCCAAAATTAGGAATTGATTTGGGATTTGCAATTTTAAATTTATTTAGCTCTGCCTGAGCATCACGTTTCGATTTTAATCTGGCTGATCCGAAAAAAACAATGGTATCTATAATCTTATGTTTCCTGAACCTGGCTTTCGGTTCAAGATATTCTGCAAGCAGACGAATTGTACGTCCATTTGTCGAATTTATAAAATCCAGATTTTCATATGCCTTATTATTAGAAGCTTTACTCATTATACTCTCAGTTATATTTATGTGATTTTTAAATTCTGAATTTATCTATTTTAGGGCGCTACTATTTAAACTAATATTTATAAAAAATAAAATTAATTTTGATTAGCAAATTACTTATTAAAAATATTAAAATTTTTCATCATAAATGAATAAAAGATTATTAACTCTAATAATTCTATTCCTGTTGGGAATAAGCCAGATCAACTCTCCTTCTTCTAGGGAGGAACTTATCGATAGGATAAGGATTGTACTAAATAAAATACCAGCCGGCACTTATAAAAGTATAATAGTATATAATCCCCTCAATCAGGATACCATTCTTGTTGAAAATCACACCAGGTCAATGATCCCGGCTTCGGTTACAAAATTATTCACCACGGCAACAGCATTAACAATTATGGGGAGTGATTACTTTTTCGCAACAAAGTTGATTACAGATGATTTGAATCTGGAGGATGGGATAATAAACGGAGATCTATATATAAAAGGTTACGGCAATTCTCTTTTTACCGATAGTGATCTGAATATAATGGTTAATGAACTGATTGATAAGGGTATTATTCGAATTACAGGGGACATAGTCGGAGATGATTCATATTTTGATAACATTTATGTACGTGATGACTGGATTCCAAATGAAAAAGCGAATGTAAAACTACCTGCAATCTCTGCACTGGTATTAGATCGAAATCAATCCATAGTGCAAAGGAAAGTAGGAAAGCGAGTAAGAAATTATACTCAAAACATTAATAACCCTCCGTTATTCACGGCATCAAAACTGAGAAGCAAACTTATTGAACAAAACGTATCTGTTGGTGGTATTTCTAAAAGTGGAACTACACCATCAGAGTATAAATTAATTTCGGAAGCAAAGACTTCAATACGTGATGTTATTTCATTAATTAATAAAAATAGTGACAATTTTCTTGCAGAAATTTTATTCAAATCATTGGGTGCGTTCTCAAGCGGCAAACAGGGTAACTCTCTATACTCTCAGCAATCAATTCTTACTTTCATAGAAGCAAACGGTATTTATAAGCCTGGAACCTCAATAGTGGATGGCTCGGGGATTTCGAGATTCGACCAGGTTACGTTGGGAGCAGTAACCGGGTTATTAGAAAAGATGTATTTCGATCTGGTTCATTACGATGATTTCTATAACTCCCTGAGTATTGCAGGTGTTGATGGTACGCTTAGAAACAGAATGCGGGGCACGGCAGCCGAAAATAATTTCAGAGGTAAAACGGGAACACTTAATGGAGTTACATCAATTTCGGGTTATTTAACAACACAAAATGGAGACGAACTTATTGTAGGAATTATGTTTGAATTCACACGGGGCGGATGGAATTATTATCGTGGCATTCAGGATGAAATAATTACTCTTCTGGCTGAATGGAATGAGGAATATTAAAAACCCCGGATGTATCTGCCGGGGTTAATAAATCAATAAAATAACTGATCGCAAACTATTGGTCTTGCTGCTCAGTCTGCGCAGGCGGAGATTGCTGCTGCGGTACAATTGGTGTGGTGGGCACATTAGTTCTGCCGCCTTCCTGAATTATACTTCGCTGTTCCGCTGTTGTTTGACCGGGAAGAAAGAACAGATTTATTATTACAGCTAGTACAGCCAGACTTCCGCCAATCCACCAGGTAGATTTGCTAAGAAAATCAGCAGTTCTTCTTGTTCCAAACATGGTGCCCATATTACCGCCGCCTCCGAAAGTACCGGCTAATCCCCCGCCCTTACTGGACTGTAGAAGCACGATGATAATCAGAAGAATCGCTAAAATGGTTGCAATTATAATTAATAATGAATACATAAAATTTTCTCCTTTAATTGTAGCGGGGGAGGGATTCGAACCCCCGACACGTGGATTATGATTCCACTGCTCTAACCTACTGAGCTACCCCGCCCTATTCTTTTAAGACAGTAAATATAAACACACTTTAAATATATTCAAAATATAATCAATTTGAACATTTTACTCTGTTTGCGTTGATATGAGTAATTAATCCGCTACATAAATGGTTTGCCATAGCTTATCTATTAATTCCTGTATTCCATACCTTGTTGCGGAAGAAAAAATTAACACAGGAGAGTTTATTTTTTTGAATTTTGATTCAGCAATCTTTTTTAATTCTTTTTCCTGAATTAAATCAGCTTTTGACAGAGAAACTATAATTTTCTTCTTAACCAATACTTTACTATATCGCTTCAGTTCGTTATACAAAACATCAAAATCTCTGTTATAATCATCAGAAGTTATATCGATGATAAACAGAAGAATTTTTGTCCGCTCAATATGTCTCAGAAATTTCAGACCCAATCCTTTCCCGAGATGAGCTCCCTCGATAATGCCGGGGATATCAGCAACGGTGAAACTCTTATATTCTTTGTACTCAACTATTCCAAGGTTTGGCTCTAAAGTGGTAAACGGATAATCTGCAATTTTAGGCCGGGCTGCCGAGATTGTAGAAATTAAAGTTGATTTACCAGCATTTGGTAACCCTACAAGTCCAACATCGGCAATCAGTTTTAATTCAAGTATAATACTTTTTAATTCTCCTTCTTTTCCCGGTTCAGCAAAGCGGGGTGTTCTTCGTGTGGGAGTGGCAAAATTTGAATTTCCTTTACCTCCCTTACCCCCTTTAGCTAAAATTATCTTTTTACCGGGAGTACTTAAATCTGCAATCAGTTCCTTTGTAGCAGCATCTTTAATGATAGTACCCACCGGAAGTTTAATCAAGACATCTTCACCGTTTTTGCCGTCCTTTAATGACGATGCACCCGGCGCGCCATTTCCGGCTTTATAAATTCTCTTGTACCTGATATCCAGTAGTGTAAAAAGATTTGAATCAGCCTGAACTGTAATGTTACCGCCTTTACCTCCATTCCCTCCGGAAGGACCTCCCTTGGGTACATATTTTTCCCGACGGAAAGTTACAGCACCATCGCCGCCATTTCCGGCTTTCAATTCAATCTCTGCATAGTCTATAAACATATTTAAACCTGGTCGAAGTAATTTGCGACAGCATTGGTAAGTGTTACTGCCGGCTTTGACTGGGGTGTAATTTTGGATGAAATAAAAAGTGCTTTTAGAATTTCAGTAGCTTTATCAAAGTTAGCACACTCTGAAATCTTTTCAATTGTGTTTGCGAAATCCTCACTGTCTGAATTAAAAATTGAGTCTGTGATTTTATTAATTTCCTTAGGATTTAAAAAACTAAAAATGTCCTTATTTCTTTTTCTGTTTACTTCCGGAAGTTCTGCTTCATCACTAACCGTTTCAATCTCAATCTGTTCATCAGCAATATCGGGAATAAATGTTTCATCCTTCTCAATTTGAATCTTTTCCAACTCCTCTGAATTTTCCTTTTCATCAGCTTTGGCTTTTGAATCTTTTTTATCCTGATTCTTTTTAATGCTTACTTCAAGCTCATCCAGGTTTATTACTTCTTCTTCTTCAGCTAGTTCATCTATTTCTTTTAGCTCTTCATCATAAAATGAAAAAAGATCTTCTTCCTCTTTATCTGACAACAGATCAGAGTCATCCTCAATTTCAGAACCATCTTCTGATACTATATCAAGTATTTCTTCATCGGGCGTAGGGACAGATTCCTGTTCTTCAATTTTTTCTTCTTTTACAGGTTCGTCCTCTATAACATCCGAAATGTTAAATTCTTTTTCAGCAGGCTCATCACTTTTCACTTCTTCCTGTTCGGAATCAGTTTTAACTTCTTCT
>JAWOIK010000294.1:0-7065 GCA_046484705.1 Ignavibacteriaceae bacterium
AAACTGAATTTGTCTTTTAACAAAAAGAAAGGAATTGTAAATGAAACTTCCCGATAATTATAACACGGTTATGCCGTACCTAATTCTTGAAGATGCGACCGGTTTTATATCCTTTTCCAAAAAACTATTTAATGCTGAAGAATTGCAGGTAGTGTTGAATGAGGATAAGAGTGTAATGCATGGTGAAATAAGAATAGGCGACAGCACTATCATGATAGGTCAAAGTGGTAATCAATGGAAACCGCAGCCTGCCGGATTGTATATCCACGTTGAAGATTGCGATATCACTTATAAGAAGGCACTTGATCTTGGAGTCGAATCCGTTATGGAACCATCCGATCAGAAATATGGAAGAGCTGCCGGTGTAAATGATCCGTTTGGCAATACCTGGTGGTTAACTTCGGAATTAAAGTAGTTAATTCACTAAAGATTATTTTTTTACTTTAATAATTATATTTAATCATATTGTTCAAAAAATAATTGAAGGATTGACATGGGTAAAAGAGACAGACGGATAGATGAATATATTTCTAAATCCGCAGATTTTGCAAAACCAATTTTAATTCACTTGCGTGAGTTGATTCATAAAACATGTCCTGATGTTGAAGAAAAAGTTAAATGGGGTTTTCCGCATTTCGATTATAAAGGAATGCTTTGTCATATGGCTTCGTTTAAGCAGCATTGCGTATTCGGTTTCTGGAAAGCTGAATTGATGAAAGACAAGACTCTTATGCAGAATGCAAAGTCCGAAACAGCAATGGGACACCTCGGAAAAATAACTTCACTAAAGGATCTTCCATCCGATAAAAAATTAATTTCTTACATCAAAGAAGCTGTAAAATTAAACGACGATGGTGTTAAACTTCCTCCGAGAAAAAAATCTGAAACAGAAACTACGGTTCCCGATTATTTTATAAAGGCGTTAAAGAAAAATAAAGCCGCCTTCAATACCTTCGAAAGCTTTAGTCCATCACATAAAAGAGAGTAGATTGAATGGATTACCGAAGCTAAAACAGAAGAAACCCGTACACGTAGAATTGCCACAGCAATTGAATGGATGTCTGAGGGTAAACCAAGAAATTGGAAGTATATGAAAAAATAACTGTCGCGTTTAACCATAGGTAATTTTATGCTAGCAGATAAGTTTAATAAGGTAAATAAGCAGAATACAGAAAAATATGTTTGGGGTGATAACTGTGAAGGCTGGTATTTTTTCAAACATGACGATCTGTCAATAATCCGTGAATTGATGCCCCCGGGTACATCAGAAAAATTGCACTATCACAAAAAATCATTACAGTTCTTTTTTTTATTGGCCGGTGAGGCAACGTTTGAAGTTGAAGGTGAAAAAATCTTGCTTCTGCCTGGCGAAGGAATAACCATTAGTCCCGGATTAAAACACTGTATAAAGAATAATAACAAGACTGATCTCGATTTTCTAGTGATATCGCACCCAGAGTCTCATGATGACAGAATAAATGTGAAATAGCACAATGCCAATCCTGCATTATGAAATAATACTTTACGTATCTGACCAGAACAGGAGCCGGGATTTTTATTCCGCTCTTCTTAAAAAAGAACCTTCTCTCGATGTTCACGGAATGACTGAGTTTGTGCTTTCTGAAAATTTGAAACTCGGCCTAATGCCGGAAAGCGGAATTGCAAAAATTCTTTCAGATAAAACTCCGCCTCCTTCTTCCGGAAACGGAATTCCGAGATGTGAACTTTATTTACTCACAGATAATATTGAAGAAATGTTTAGAATTGCATTAACAGCCGGGGCAAAAGAAATAAGTGCAATACAGCCCCGAAACTGGGGCGATACTGCGGGTTATGTCTCGGACTTAGATGGGCATATTATAGCATTCGCATCACGGAAATAATAACACATTATTCTAGTTGTTCAATTGATTTAAGAAATTTCCGATTGCCGAATTTACCTCTTCGGGCTTCTCAATTGGCGTCATATGTCCTGCATCTTTTATCTCAATAAACTCAGATTTATTTATTTTATGAAACATATCTTTCATAACTGCGGGCGGAGTTAACATATCCTGTTCACCGCATATAATTAATGTCGGAATAATAATTTTTCCAAGACTTAATGTGGTATCTGTGCGGCTCAACATTGCAAACAAGCTACCTGTTACTCCCGCGGGATTGAACTGAGACGAACTCGCTATGATTTTATCAAGTTCATCTTTATTATTTTCTTTGAAGTAATCGCCAAAACAATTTGTAATAAAATCTTTAGCAAATGGGGAAAGACCTTCCGTTTTAATTCTTTTAATACCTGCAGCGCGTTTTAATTTACCTTCATTGTTATCCGCCTCCGATCTGGTGTCACATAATATTGCGGCGGAAAATCTTTCACCGAATCTTTCCAATGCACGTAAAGAAATATATCCGCCCATCGAAAGCCCGCAAAGAATTGGTTTTTCCAGTTTCAGGTCATCAATAATTATCTCAAGGTCATCAACAAAAGATTCCATTGTAAATTGTCCATTGCCTGCGGGTGATTGTCCCAATCCTCTTATATCGTAAGTAACACAATAATAGTTTTTGCTAAACTCCGCTATTTGGTTCTCCCACATTGTATGGTCATATGGAAAACCATGCACAAATATTATTGGTTTATGTTTTTCGTTTCCGGATGTATGAACAAATAATTCATTAATTACTTTTTGCATTTACAACTCCTGTTATTTTGAAACCAGTGATGAAAGATATTACATATTATCTTTCTATTTAAGCTGAAATTTAATTCATTATAGTTTATTATTCACTTAGTAAAATAAAATAATTCTTTAATCAGCATTACATTATATCGAAATCCTTTTTTCTGCCACAAAATCTCTAAAACAAAAAATATCACTAAAATGAAAATAGCTTTTGTATCAACCGAATGTGTTCCTTACGCTAAAACAGGCGGCCTTGCCGATGTAACCGGTTCGCTTCCCAAGGCTCTTGAAAAGCTTGGCTGCGAAGTAAAAGTTTTTTTGCCAAAGTATTCATTTGTAGATGAATCAATTCACGGACTTCATTATAACTGGGGTGTAGGCGAAATGCCCATCCGCGTAAATGGTGCTGTTCGTTCTGTGCATCTGCTTCAGACAAAACTTCCCGGCTCTGATGTTGAAGTTAACTTTATTGATTGTCCGCATTACTTTCATCGCGGGGGAATATATACAAACGATATGGATGAGGATGAGAGGTTTATCCTTTTCAGCAAAGGTGTTATTGAATCTTTGCAGCGATTAGCCTGGGCACCAGATGTTATTCAATGTAATGACTGGCAAACCGGCTTGATTCCGCTTTATATAAAAGATAATTATAACTGGGACCGGTTATTTGACAATACCGCAACGCTTTTTACAATTCACAACATCGGGTACCAGGGAAGATTTTCTAAATCAACTTTAATGGCTGCAGAAATTCGCGGTGATCTTTATTATCCAGATGGACCCGTTGAGTTTGAAGATTCTGTTTCATTTATGAAAACAGGAATTGTCTTTGCGGATTTAATAAATACCGTAAGCAATAAATACTCCCATGAAATTTTAAAACCCGAACATGGTGCTGGGCTGCACAATGTCCTACGCGCACGTAAATCCGATGTTTACGGAATACTTAATGGAATAGATTATACTGAATGGCATCCTGAAACAGACCGCTATTTGCCGTTCAATTATTCTAAAAATGATTTAAGCGGAAAACTGAAAAACAAAAAGTTTTTATTAGAACATTTCAATATGCCGTTTGATGAAAACGTTCCGCTAATTGGAATGATATCGCGAATGGTGCTGCAGAAGGGTTTTGATATTTTCGTAAATGCATTGGATGAATTATTAAAACTAAATGTACAATGGATGATACTCGGCAGCGGCGAAGAAAAATATGAGGGTTTTTTCCACGAGCTTTCTCAGCGCTATCCGCAAAAAGCCGGCGTGTATATTGGCTTTAATAACGAACTCTCACATCTTATTGAAGCCGGTGCCGATATGTTCTTAATGCCTTCCCGTTATGAACCGTGCGGACTCAACCAGATTTACAGCTTAAAGTACGGCACTGTTCCCATTGTTAGAAAAACCGGCGGACTTGCTGACACAGTTAAAGACTGGGATGAAGAAACTCATTTTGGTTTTGACCATGGCAATGGTTTTTCTTTTTATGATTACTCAAGCTTTGCTCTCTACTCTTCTGTTGAACGTGCAGTAAACACTTTTAAGCATAAAGACACCTGGAAAAAAATTCAGCTTAACGGAATGAATATGGATTTTAGCTGGGATAAATCCGCGGAGAAGTATATGGAGCTTTATAAGATGGCTAAGGAGATGAGAGGGTAGTGAAATCTGCTTTTTATATTTATTAATTGATTGAATCAGAGAATTAAAAATTAAAAGGTGCTCCAAGGTGGCAAAATTTTGTAAGAAGTGTGGTAAGAAACTATCTCTGTTTTCTAGAAAGGTCTTATGCGAAAATTGTGAAAAGACAAATAAGGCCGAGCTTGAAAGAATGGAAGCAGAAAGAGTTAATGAATTAAAAAAATCAGAAGAAGAAATATTAAGGAATAAAGACATCTCTGAAAACCTCTTGAAAATTCTAAAAAACCATGATAAAAAATCTTTAATCAATTTATACTTGAAAGTGTATGCTGAATTCGAATCTGATAAAGAACTTGAAGAAAAAGAAATCGAGGTATTAGAAAATATTCAAGACGCTTTTAATTTATCAAACGAAGAAGTAAAATTTGATGATCTGGTGCGGCCTTACATTTATGTTAACACAATTAGGAAAGAAGAAAATTTACCAACGATAAATGTCCAAATATCTGGGGGTTCACAAGTGATTCTGAAAAAGGGCGAAGTTGTGCACTTTGCAGAGAAGGCCGTTCTCAATGAAATGAGATCTGTAAGCTTGGGTTATAGTGGTGGGTCACATGGCATAAGTATTCCTTTGGTTTAGGGCGTTCGTTATCGTATTGGCGCTCATAAAGGAAATATTGTCAAAGAAGATCGGCTGGTCCAAACTTCACAGGGTGTTCTTATAATTTCCAATCAACGTCTTTTACTTCATCCTTTTCCTGGAAATAAACCGTTGAGTATTCAACTAAACAAAATATTGTCTTACCAATGTTTTGGTAACGGATTGGAAGTTTACAAAGAAGGTAGAGAAAAAGGATATTTTATCTCTTTAGCAAAAAGCGGTTCTGTTGAAATTGTTGAGTTATGCTTGGGACGTTTATTGAGATAGTGGATTTGAGCATTATCAGAAATTAATAGTTGCGCTCTCAGAAACTGAGAGGATAATGAAAGAGATTGATACGATTGTTAAATTAACTCATCCTAATCCTTCTCTTAAAAAGAGAAGGACTTATAGGCAATGATGTCTTGCCATTTAAAGTTCTGTCATAAGAAACAAGGTTTGTTTTATCTTGATAATAAAGTCTCTCTCTTTTTAAGAGAGAGATTTAGAGAGAGTTCCTTTTATTCTGGATATAACTAGTATTTTGTCTCCTTATTTTCGGACGAGATTTACAAACATTTATACCGTAAGCAAAAATTATTTCAATCATTTCTAAAATAGAAAGATTGCTTCTACAGCATGCAAAATGTTAGTTATTAACATATGAAAACCTTATTCCTCACATACGTTCTACTTCTTTACGGCACTATTTCATATTCCCAGCAGAATATCTATTGGACTGCCTTCTGGGATGAAGATGGAGAAAAATTCGGCTTTAAAGACGACTCCGGACTTATTGTAATTCAACCTAATTTCAACGGGTTTTCTTCCGTTCAAAGACTTGAATATGTTTTCATTGCATCAGAAGAAACAGACGATGGGCTCGATATATACTATCTGACAAAATCAGGAAAAAAGTTTGGTCGCGATAGCATTTATATTTTTGATAACACACCCGCCTGTGAGAGCGAAGGCTTTATAAGGTTCAGAGATAAAAAGTCAGACAAAGTTGGAATGTTTAACAGACATGGCGAGGTTGTAATTCCTGCGATTTATAATGACATGACGGAAGTGAATAATGGTCTTGTGACGGCACTTAAGGATGCAGAAAAAAAGTACTGGGGCGAACATCAACATTCAGATTGTAATCACTTCTCCTGGTTCGGCGGGCAAACTATGCTGATTGATACAAACAACAGAGTGATTATCGAAAACTTTACTGACAACTTAATGCTTGATCTTTATTCACATCAACAGCAAGAGAAAAATGATAATGTTCCCAACAGAGAATATTTTTCTGGCGTTGGCGGAAAAATTCATTCTTTCATTAACTACGAAAAGGATTTTTCAATTTGGTTAAAACATTCGCTGCTCGACAATTTTACGACACAAAATTTAGTCCGGGTATGCTATGTCCGGTTAACATTCTGGAAAGACGAAGAGGGTTGGGTCAGCGCGTCTGCTACTAAAATAATTGAAAAGAACTTCATGTTAATAAAAGACCGGCTTTCAGTGATTCAAAATCCCGAACAGGATTTTTTCGTATCTATTGATGGGCTGAATTCAGGAATTTTTCAAGACGAAGAATTTAAAATCTATTTCAACAACTGCGGACAACCGCTAACAGGCAAATATCCGGTTATGAATGTTGTAATAACTCGTAAAAATGCAGAAGACTTTTATCAGGACCATTTTGACTTTTTAAAAACGGATGGTGGATATAAACTAATAAGTCTGACAATAAGAAACGGTATTATAGAAGAATAACCCCGGTTTATAAGATAAAATTAATGCTCTCGATTTTGTACACGAAGGAAATAAATCGCACATAATAATCAAGCTTAATAGTAAATAATAAAGGTGCCGGCTTTTTCACAAGACTTTCAGTTCCGGTATCACAATTTAACAAGCAAGTTGGACAGTCATCAAAAGAAATTATGATTCGTTAAAATAATCCGAACAACACTATCGGAATAAAAGAAAAAAAATTAGGTTTTATGGAAGGCAAAATTCTCTTCTCCGAAAAACAAAGATTTAACCAGTGGTGGCTGTGGGCAATTTTAATAGGGATTAATTTGTTGTTCTTATATGTTGCCATTT
>JAWOIK010000299.1:0-2568 GCA_046484705.1 Ignavibacteriaceae bacterium
GTGCAACCGGGGCTTGCCCGTCGGGGCGTGGTAGTCAATGATGACGGCCTGTTGCGTTGTGCGGCGAAGCGCGGTTGAACGGAGGACAGGGACATGCAACGGATGTGGATCACCATGCTGGCGCTGCTTGCGACGGGCGCGCCGGCGGCCGACCGGCCCAACATCGTGTGGCGCATTGTTTGTAGCATTGGCTGTCATATTATCGGGCGGATATGGGTAGAAATAATCATCCATATGTACGCCGTCAACATCGTATCGGCTTACAACATCACCCACAACTTTTTTTACTAATTGCCGAACCTCCGGAAGTCCAGGATTCAAAAATTTTAAATTGCCGGCCTGCAGCACCCAATTCGGATGAGTATTTGTGATATGATTTGGTGCTTTCGGATATGAACCGGTTACCTGTCTATCCGCTCTGTAAGGATTAAACCAAGCATGAATTTCCATTCCTCGTTTATGGGTTTCTTCAACAGCAAATTCCAGAGGATCATAATAAGGCATCGGCGGAGTTCCCTGACTTCCTGTCAGCCAGTACGACCAAGGTTCATGAGCTGAACTATACAATGCATCACATTCGGTTCTGATCTGAAAGATAACCGTATTTATTCCGGCTCCCTTTAACTGATCAAGTAAATCAATTAATTGCTGTTTTTGCTGTTCTGTAGAATTTGTAGGTGAATTAGGCCAATCGAGATTAACAACAGTCGCAATCCACGCAGCTCTTAATTCAACTTTAGGAGGCATTGATTGAGGAAATAAAAATGAAGATAAAAGCAGCAGAGTTACAAAAAGTAAAATATATTTTTTCATAGTAGTAATAATTTAGTTAAACAAATACTAATCAAATTTAACTAAGAATCATCAGATTATAAACCCATAAAATAAAAAAGCCCCGAATGAACGGGGCTAATTATGACATATACACAAATAATCTTATTTAAGCAGAACCATTTTCCTTATCTGGTTGAAATCTGAACCTTTGTCCGATACCGCTTTCAACTCATAAAAATAAACACCGCTGCTTACTTTTCTACCTGTTTGATCATCAGCATTCCAAACCACGCTGTAATTACCTGAGTGGAATTCCTTGTCAAATAACACCCGCACAGTTTCACCAAGTATATTATACACTGTTAGTTTAATGTTTGCTGATGTGGGAACAGAAAATTTAATTGTAGTATTCGGATTGAACGGATTCGGGAAATTCTGTTCGAGCGAATATTCAGTAGGCATAATTGTAAAATCATCCTGCAGAGAAGTAGGTTCTGCAATGGAATACGCCAGAGCACGAATATCTTTGATCGTAGTTGCATCAATTAAGAGACCTTCACCAGTTGTCTGATCAATAACAAACAGATCACTGACGTTATTACCGCTACCTTTTACTCCGTAAAGAACTCCGGTCTCATCAAAAACTATATCAGTAGTATTTACGTTATAACCAGTTCTACCGACAAATAAAGTATCACCTGTAGTTTTATCAAACTTAACTATTCTATCACGAGGGGTTCCAATCGGATTTCTGACTGATCCCCATAATTCGTTGGTTAGAGGATTAATTGCTATTGAGACTCTTTCGAAAGGCAGAGTTGCAATCTGCGTATAGCTCCAGTTATCCTGGGTATCAATAGTGTATAGATTACCTATACGGGATGTTGCATATAGAATACCTGAAGAATCATAGGCAAGTGAGTAAAGTTCTGATATATCTATGGTTCTGTGCAAAAATGCATCGCCTCCAACAGCATTTATTTTATAAATTTCTGATGCAACGGGAAGATTTCTCAATCCGTAAATAGCATTAGTCGTATTATCTATTTCGAGGTCAAAAAGATCATTATAACCCGATGGGCCTACATTGGTACCTAAGGCAGTTCCTGTGTTTATGGTAATTAAATTACCTGAATTTTGTGTACCGGTGGCTCCGTATAGAACTCTGGCATTTGCCGGAAATGCAGTATATCCCGTTGCTGCAAGATTGAGCCCGGTTAACTCAGGAACGTTACTGGAAATACTTAAAACTTCATTCTGTTCACCCGTTGTGGATGGAACAAAAATCATATCGATGTAAAGCGAATCATATGTATTAATAGTTATCGGGAAAGTGAATGAGGAAATTCTGTAAAAATCACCAGCCGATTCTGCTATTGAATTAATGATAAGCGGATCTGTTCCGTAATTAGCAATCATAGCCGATACCACAGAACTTGTATCACCCAATTCCGTACTGCCAAAATCAAAATCGAGCGATTCATAAAACAAGTATACTCCGTCAAAAGGCTTTAACCTAATATTGCCAACAGAAAGAGCATATGTGTTAGTGATCGCAGCATACTGAGAGACAACCCAAAAATCTAAGTCATTCGCTGGATCGATATAAGCTCCCAGGTAGTCACCCCAACGGTTTCTATCACCACAGAAAGTACATACATAAGTTGCAAGTCCTGGCTGTAACGTATATGCATTGCTTAATCCGGGCGGATCATTAGCTCTTCTTCCAAGAAAATAAGCGCCGGCGTATTCAGTTGGACCTGATCTGGAGGCAGTTATCAAAACATTATGCTC
>JAWOIK010000034.1:0-6056 GCA_046484705.1 Ignavibacteriaceae bacterium
CCGTAGCAGAAGAAGTTGAAGAAGAATTTGCATCCACAATAAGAGAAGTTATTGACAGACGTGGAAAAGTTATCATTCCTGCATTTGCAGTTGGAAGAACGCAGGCGGTAGTTTATATGCTGCATAAACTTTTCGATCAAAACAGGATTCCGTCAATGCCCATTTATGTTGATAGTCCCTTAGCATCAAATGCTACGAACGTATTTCGTGCACATCCTGAATGTCTTGACAGAGAAACATACAGAGTCTTTTTAGAAGAAGGGGATGATCCGTTTGGTTTTGAAAGACTAACCTATACCAAAACAGTAAATGATTCAAAAAAACTAAATACTTCAGAAGAACCGATGGTTATAATCTCTGCATCTGGAATGGCAGAAGGGGGAAGAATATTGCATCATTTGAGAAATAACATTGAAAATCCAAAAAACCTTATTCTTTTTGTGGGATATGCTGCACAACACACGTTAGCCCGGAGAATAATGGATGGAGAAAATGAGGTAAATATTTTTGGTGAAACTTTTAAGGTGCGTGCCGCAGTCAAAACAATGGATTATTTTTCAGGACACGCAGATCAGAGAGAATTACTGGATTATTTGAAATATAATCCTAAGGAAAAACTGAAAAACCTATTTTTAGTGCATGGGGATGAAGATCAGGCGAATCCTTTTATGGAAAAATTGTTCTCATCAGGGTATAAAAATGTGCACTATCCAAAATCAGGTGAGATTTTCGACACATAGTGAATAAGGTATACAAATTTAACTTACTTAATAACCAGGATAATGTTATATTCACAGGTTTCAGTTCCGGTAAATTTTTAATAAACGCGTTATTAAACAAATAAGGAGTGATTCAATTTGAAAATCACCAAGCAATTTACGAACAGGGAAAGTAAATCTCTGGATCAGTATTTGCAGGAAATCGGCAAAGTCAGTCTCTTAACCCCGGATCAGGAGATTGATCTAGCCATTAAAATAAAGAAGGGCGACAGGCTTGCCCAGGAACAATTGATTAAAGCAAATTTAAGGTTTGTTGTGAGTGTTGCAAAACAGTTCCAGAACCAGGGTTTGTCTTTAGGTGACCTCATTAATGAGGGTAATATCGGCTTGATAAAAGCCGCTGAAAGGTTTGATGAAACCAGAGGATTTAAATTCATATCTTACGCCGTTTGGTGGGTAAGACAATCTATTATGCAGGCTATTGCAGATCAGTCAAGAGTGGTTCGGCTACCATTAAACAGAGTCGGTAACTTGACAAAGATCAGCAAGGCTTACAGAGATCTCGAACAAGAGTACGAAAGAAAACCAACTACTGATGAACTTGCTCAGATACTTGATATGACAGCAGATGAAGTTGCTTATGCACTTCAGATAGCAGGACGCCAGGTATCGATGGATGCACCTCTGAAAGAAGGTGATGACGGCAAGAATTCATTGGTTGATATTCTTCCGAATGATGAACAGCCTCTTCCGGATAATACACTTATGACAGAATCTCTGAAAAAAGAAGTTGCTAATGTTCTTTCAACTTTATCTGAAAGAGAAGCTGAAGTGATTAAGCTGTACTTCGGAATAGAAGGCGATCATTCTGCTACCTTAGAAGAAATAGGTGAAAGATTTAATCTTACCCGTGAAAGAGTAAGACAAATTAAAGAAAAAGCTTTAAGAAATCTTCGTCAATCAAAACGAAGTACAAAGCTGAAATCTTATTTAGGATAAACAATCATTCAATGATTTAAAGCCCCGGTCTTCGGGGCTTTTTTGTTTTTAAACATCATCTGAATGATTTAACTACCACTTATCATAATTATTTCATTATTAAATCCTGTTCATCTTAATTTTGTCATACATATTTTTTACTATTTTTAGGTGGAGTTATGAAAAAACTACTGGCACTCTCTTTTGTATTCATTCTTGGTTACTTTTCTCAAACAATTTCTCAAACTTCTGAACGAAGTGAAATTGCTGATAATCATAAATGGAATCTTTCAGAGATTTATCCTTCAGTAAATGAATTTAATAACTCATTGACTGATCTAGAAGTAAGAATAGAAAAACTTTCTGAGTTTAAGAACAAACTTGGTCAAAGCAGCCAGGTGCTTCTTGATGCTCTGAACACTTATTTCGGAATACTTAAAGATTACAGCAAAGCCGCAACGTATGCTTACAGGATGAGCGATGAGGATTTAAGGATTTCTGAAAACCAGGCACGCACACAGCAAGTATCTAATCTTGCTACAAAATTTGGAGAGAATACCGCTTTTTTTGATCCTGAAGTTCTGGAGTTATCAGCAGAGCAAATTGATAAGTTCTTTTCAGAAAAACCGGAACTTGAAATGTACCGGATGTTTATTGATAACATTCAAAGATTGAGGAAACACACTTTAAATGAATCCGAAGAAAAAATTCTTGCAAGCTTTGGCTTATCAACAGGAACACCTTCAACGGTGTATAATATTTTTACAAATGCGGAAATGCCAAATCCGAAAGTAACTCTTTCAACCGGCGAAGAAATTGAACTTGATGCATCTGCTTTTACCAGGTACAGGGCAGCTTCTGTAAGAGAAGACAGAGCTAAAGTGTTCGAATCATTTTTTGAAAATCATGGAAATTATAAAAATACCTTAGGCGCTGTTCTTTCCGGTAAAGTTAAGAACGATTTCATTTATGCAAAGAACAGAAACTATAACACTTCGCTTGAATATGCTTTAAGCGGAAATAATATTCCGACTTCGGTTTATGAAACTTTGATTAAACAAATTAATGAATCATTACCTACTCTTCACAGATTTTTGGATTTGAAAAAGAGAATGCTCGGTGTTGATCAGCTTCATTATTATGATCTTTACACTTCTATGGTTAAAGAAGTTGAAATGAATTTTCCGCTTGAAGAAGGACAGAAGCATATTCTTACAGCTTTAAATCCAATGGGCGATGAGTATTTATCTACCCTGCAGAAAGCATTTAATGAAAGATGGATAGACTATTATCCAAATACAGGCAAACGCAGCGGAGCATATTCAACTGGCGGTGCATATGATGTTCATCCTTATATACTTATGAACTGGACAGATGATTATTTATCCGTTTCAACTCTTGGTCATGAACTTGGACATACAATGCACAGTTACTATTCAAATAAAACTCAGCCTTATCCAACTTCAGGCTATTCAATATTTGTTGCGGAAATTGCTTCAACAATGAATGATAATTTCTTCAGTACTTATATGGTTAATAACGCGAAGAACGATGAGGAGAAATTATACCTGCTTGGAAGCTATCTTGAATTATTACGCACTACCATTTTCAGACAGACATCTTTTGCAGAGTTTGAATGGGAAATTCATAAACGCATTGAAGCAGGTGAGCCGTTAACAGGAGATGGACTCAGTAATATTTATTATGATATTGTGAAAAAATATTACGGACACGATGACGGGTATTGTGTTGTTGATCCCTACATTGCATATGAGTGGGCATACATTCCTCACTTTTTAAATTATACTTATTATGTTTATCAGTATTCAACTTCGCTTATCTATGCAATTGCATTCTCTGAAAAGATAATGGAAGAAGGTCAGCCTGCTATTGACGGATTTTACAAAATATTAAAAGGCGGCAGCTCAAAATATCCTGTTGATCTGATAAAAGAAGCCGGCATTGATCCATTAAGTCCGGAACCATTTAAACTTGCAATGCTAAAGATGAATAAAATTATGGATGAGATGGAAGCGATATTGAATAAGTAATAAAAGCCGCAGAGCTAATAAAAATAAGTTTAAGGCGATTCGTTAGAGTCGCCTTTTTTGTTTCCTTTAATAATTATAAACATTACTTTTAACTGTAATAAAAATTTACAAAAGGCAGGTATTATGTACTGCTTAGTGTAACATTTACATTATCAGAAATTAAGATGCTTTTTTTGAAAAATTACACTTGTTACAGAGACTTAATATTTGCTATAGTTAAATAATTACGACAGGAGCAAACAATGGGAAAGGCTAAAAAGTTTTTATTCAATTTCTTACTCCTTCTTTTAATCTCACTCTACACAGCAAGCTGCAACTCCGTTGAGCCGCCCTCTGACGGCAATGGGGTTGATACAACCAGCCATAACTTTACATTTCAGAACTGGACATTTGGTGAGCACAGCGGCAGTACATTATATGATGTGGCAATAATAAACGATACCTCGATATGGGCAGTCGGGGAAATTTATATGAATGATTCTCTTGGACAACCAGATACGCAACCTTTCGCAATTGCTCATTGGAATGGCTCAAATTGGTCGCTAATCAAAGTTCCATACCACGATTTTAATCAAACAATAAAATACCCGGGACCATTATTCAGTGTTGCATACATTGATAACTATATATATGCAGTGTCTTATGCGAACTTACTAAAATGGACAGGAAGTGATTGGGAAGAAAAAGCATTTTTTATGAAACAAATTCCATTTGATGGACAAGTAACAAAAATGTGGGGTATTGATGAGAACAATATTTATTGCGTTGGAAGGAATGGAGCAATTTACTTTTTCTTTGGCTCAAATTGGCAACAAATAACAAGTGGAACAACATTAAATATAAACGACATCTGGGGAATAACCGATGAATACGGAATAAAGTTTATTCTCTGCCCTGCTTATAACTTTGCAAGCGGTGGAGAGAAAAAGCTTATCAGCATAAGCGGCAGCACGGTAGGTGAAATACCCTGGGTTGAGAACAGGGAGTTATACACAGTATGGTTCAACACAAGAGATAAGATTTATGCAGGAGGAGAAGGATTGTTTTACAGAACAGACAATCAGTGGACGGAAGAGACCTTGCCAGAACTATTTAAGTTCAGGGTAAGGGGAAGTGCATCAAATGACATCTGGACAGTGGGTGGTTTTGGATTTGCGGCACATTATAACGGAGAAACCTGGAAAACTTTTGACGAAGTATCACTTGCTTCAGGGAATTATCGTGGCTTGGCTGTAAAAGGGAATACAGTAGTAATGACAGGCAATGAAGGAATCCAGGCGGTTATGACAATAGGAAGAAGACTATAATTAATTATTCTATTCCTTCGGCAATTTAAACCTTATCCTCAGCACATCATCCTCAAAGCTTGTGGAAATAATTTTAAAGTTGCCGATTTCCTTTGTTGATTTTACATGAACGCCGCTGCAGGGGCAGGCATCATAATCACCGATTTTTATAATCCGTATTGTATCTCCTGCATCTTCCGGAAGCTGTGATAGTTTGAAATTATTAATTGCTTCTTCACGATGCAGAAACTCTTCATAAACCGGTAAATCCTGTTGAATCACTTCGTTCACTTTTTTATTAATTGTTTCAACCTCATCTTCTGTGAGGTTACGATCGAAATGATAATCACACTTGGATTTTTTCTTCTCTATATGATTACTGAATGATCTGCCTTGGTTGAACATTCTTACCATTGTCTGGTTAAGAATATGCTCCGCAGAATGCATCTCGGGATTATAATCTTTATTTGATTTTACTTTGTTCAAATTAATACCTTTATAGAGTAAGATAAAGAGTAAGACTAAGAAAATGATTAAGATTTAACAAGATAAACTTCAATAAATATTTTATTACACATTCTCTTACTCTTGCTCGTCTTCTTACTCCTTCAATCACCATCGATTATAGTGAACTTTTTCTTTATTAAACCTGTCTTCCGCAATAACTGTTTCATCAGGATAACCCAAAGTAATTAATGAAACAGGTACAACATTATCCGGAAGTTTAAATTGTTTGGAAACATTTTCAACAACCTCAGCAATACCGTGAATTGCAATCCAGCAGGAACCGATACCCAATCCGTGTGCGGCAAGTAAAATATTTTCAATAGCAGCAGAACAATTCTGAATCATCCAGCTTTCATTCTTTTCAATACCACTGTCACCGCACACAAGTATTGCAGCGGGAGTTTACTTCAGCAGTTCCGCATGCGAAATAGATTTAAATGTTGCATTTAGAATGTGGCTGTCATCAATAACAATAAAATGCCAGGCTTGCAGATTCATTGCACTCGGTGCATACA
>JAWOIK010000104.1:0-2534 GCA_046484705.1 Ignavibacteriaceae bacterium
AGCGAAGCTAATGTCGGCAAGATACTCCGTATGCTTCGTATAGCCGGGTTTGTAGAAAGTTCACGCGGGCAAACCGGCGGATACAAGCTTGCTAGTCCCACCAATGAAATATTAGTCGGAGATGTGCTTACTTCACTTGGAGGAAAACTTTATGAATCTTCTTTTTGTGATTTACATGCCGGGGTAGAAAACATCTGCACGAATACAATTGACTGCTCAATTCGTTCATTGTGGAAAACAGTTCAAACTATGCTGGATGGACTTTTAAGTAAAATTACATTACAGGATTTGCTTGGCAGCGAACAGCAGGTTGAATTTCTTGTTACAAACCTTTCTGAAGAATTGGAAAATAGCAGTACTAAGAACTAGTCCCTGAATACCCTCAATATCGGATATTCATTATTTTCAATCAGGTATTTATACATATTATAATGAATTAATCCCAGCATTGATTGAGGCTCGAATGCAAGTGTGATAGTATTCTTTTTTGACTGGTTTGTTGGAATAAGAACATATTTCCCATCTAAATCATTAATTGTTTTTTGATTAACTCTAACCTGAACATCTGCTAACTTTATATTTTCAAGTTCTATTGTATCAATTCCTGTAATTATATACTGTTCAATATTCAGAATTTCGGGAAGAGTTTCTTCAAAATAAATAGAATGTCTTTCTATTAATTTCAGAAGTAAGGAATCTGAACCTGGAACAATGTAGGCATCAGGTAATGACACTTCAAAAAGATTCTCAACTGTTGGATGATAGTTACTTACATCAATTATTGTATCTTTATCATTTGATGCAATAGTAACTGGTAATGAAATTGTTTCACTATTTTCCGTGTGTTCCATTCTCAAGACTACAGTTTTGCTAAAGTTGATAAGTCTTTCCCGTTCCGTTTTAATTAGAGACTTTATTTCATCTGCATTATCATGAACAAAACCAAGTAAACCAAGCATTGCAGCTGCCTGACCTTCTGACCTATGCTTAATGTTTTCTACAGCGTATTCCTTTCCATTCTTTCCTTCAAGAATAAATGAAAGAGTGTTCTGAATACCGAAACTCTGCCTGCCGTCATCAATATCAACAGTACTATGGCGCAATCTATCTAAATTCGGTGGACCGCCGACTACATATTCATTAAATGAGAACCCGCGTTCGTTCAGATAGGATCCAATAAAGGGTAAAACTCTTTCTTTCGAGTAATTTCTTATTTGATCTGACACATTCAGATTAGTTGTAAGTCCAAATTGCTCATCCGCGCTTTTTATATAACCAAACTCATTCCATGATTCAGAATACGGGAAATACTCATGCACATCCATGGTTACTTCAAATTTATATTCGTTGAATAATTTATGAAGTGCAATGGTTTCAGGTTCGGTTAAGATCAAATGATTACGATTAAGGTCTGCTCCGTTTCCATTTCTTCGCTGATTTGTTTCAGATCCATCTGGATTCATTTGTGGAATTAGAATTAAATCGACTTTATTCAAGACATCTTTGAGGTCAGATCTAATTAATCTGCTGGCAAGAAGTAATGCTCCCTCCTTTCCGGATTGCTCATTACCATGCTGCTGGGCAAAAATTAAAACTTTAATTTTAGATTCATCTTTTCCAAATTCTGAATTAGAATATTTAAGTGCATAGATATTTCTGCCGTCAACAGATTTTCCTATAACTTCAACTGTTAACACATCTGACAAACCTTCCAGATAGTAAATAAACTCAGTCAGGTCTTGATACAATGTAATTTTTTCATAATTATTTATTTCCAGCGGAGTTTTGATTAATTGTGCGAAGCGTTCAATAGAAAAAAAGAGAGTGAGAAATAATAAATATTTAATCATTTTAATAATATCATTGATTTTGTTTCGGAATAATTTCCAGTCGAGAACCGGTAAAAGTATACGCCGCTGGAAAATGGTTTGTTGTTTATTGATTGTTGTTTGTTGAATTCAATTTCGTAAATACCGGCAGGTTTATAATTATCAACTAATACAGCTACTTCATTACCGAGCACATCATAAACTTTAATACTCACATAAGTATTAACAAACAACTGATAACGGATAACTGTCTCCGGATTAAAAGGATTAGGATAATTCTGATACAATATAAAATCTTTTATAATAGATGAACCCTCATCATTAACAGACGTTCCATATTCAAATTTTCCTTCTTCAATTAAATATGCGTATCCGTCCCATGATGTAATGTTGTATCTGAGATTGTTCATTGCAACAGCTTGCCTGGGTCCAACACCGCCGCTTGCAATAAAGGTTGATGAATCAACATAAGTTGTTTGTGAAGCATCAATATAAATGGGTGGAAGACTGCCGAAACTTTTTACTGTTTTCTGACTTGAATTAAAAACTGACATTGCATTTCCGTGCAGATAAACACCAAACCGGCTTCTGTTTCTCATCATTCCCCAAAGAACAGACGACATCCTGTTTTCATACATATCACTTGCATCATATAGCATCGGTTCAAAAATAAAATCACCAAAAAGATTTAATCCTGCATTGTTT
>JAWOIK010000015.1:0-2548 GCA_046484705.1 Ignavibacteriaceae bacterium
CAGTTAAACTTAAATGTAAGAGGACTGCCGCAATCCGCTACTCTTGCTATCAACGAAAAAACCGCATTGATGAAAAAGCAGGGTAAACAGGTATATAAACTCGGACTCGGGCAATCGCCGTTTCCTGTTCCCCGACCTGTTATTGATGAACTCAAGGTTAACGCTTTTCAAAAAGATTACCTTCCTGTAAAAGGTCTATACTCATTAAGGGAAGCAGTTGCTGAATATCATTGTAAACGTCATGGCGTATGTCATACTGCCGAGGATGTGTTGATTGGTCCGGGTTCAAAGGAATTAATGTTTATGCTTCAGTATGTTTATTACGGTGATTTGCTCATCCCAACTCCCAGTTGGGTTTCTTATGCTCCGCAGGCAAAAATTATCGGAAGGAATGTTGACTGGTTACAAACCAAAAAAGAAAATTTCTGGAGATTAACTGCAGAAGAATTAGAAGATCATTGTAAAGATGATCCTACCAAACCAAGAATTGTAATTCTTAACTATCCTTCAAATCCTGTTGGAGTTACTTATATACAGGAAGAATTAAAAAAGATTGCTCACGTAGCACGAAAATACAAACTCGTTTTACTCTCCGATGAGATATACGGCGAACTCCATTACAAGGGAAAGCATATTTCTATAAGTCGTCATTATCCGGAAGGTACAATACTGAGCGGCGGATTAAGCAAGTGGTGCGGTGCCGGCGGATGGCGGCTTGGTACGTTTGTTTTTCCTCATTCTCTTCGATGGCTGCTTGAGTCAATGTCTGTTATGGCAAGTGAAACTTTTACTGCTACCAGCGCACCAATTCAATATGCTGCTGTAAGAGCATTCCAGGGCGGTGATACAATTGAAAAATATTTATGGAATGCAAGAATTATTCTTGAAAAACTCGGCAATTACCTTGCAAATAAATTAAAGAACGAAAATGTTTTTGTACCCAAACCTGCAGGCGGATTTTATCTTTTTCCTGATTTTTATGAGCATAGGGAAAAACTTTCTGCAAAAGGTATAACAGGCAGTATAAAATTATGTGAGAGGCTTTTAGATGATGCCGGAGTTGCAATACTTCCCGGTGCAAGTTTCGGCAGACCGAGTGATGAACTAACTGCAAGAATATCCTTTGTTGATTTTGACGGTGCTAAAGCTATGGAAGCGGTTGCCCATTTAAATGGTAAGGATGAAGTAAATGATGAATTTGTTGAAACTCATTGTGCACCTACTGTAAAAGCTGTTGAACTGATTTGTGAATGGCTGAGGAATATCTGATGATTAATTACCTGGTTATTTCTTTTGGTGCAGCAATTGGCGGAGTATTAAGATATGGTTTAGCTTCTTTCATCCAAAAAAGAATTGATTCATTTTTTCCTTACGGAACTTTAATTGTAAATGTACTCGGCTCCTTTGCTCTTGGTTTTATAATGTATTATCTCGATGAAAAAGATTTTCTTTCTCCTGAAATGAGATTATTTCTTACAGTTGGACTATGCGGGGGATTTACTACATTCTCAACTTTTTCATATGAAACATTAAATCTTATCAGAAATTCGGAATTCATTCTTGCATCAGCAAACATTCTCGGAAACGTGTTTATTTGCCTGGTTGCAATTTATTTATCTTATGTTGTATCAAAAGCATTAGGGTGATGATATGAAAGAAAGAGGAGAAGCAAAATTACTGCGAATATTTATCGGCGAAAGTGAAAAATATAAAGGCATTCCTGTTTACGAAAAGATTGTACTCTCTGCAAGAGAACACGGACTTGCAGGCGCAACTGTAATAAGGGGAGTAATGGGTTTCGGCAGAAACAGCGTAATCCATACCAGTAAACTTCTGGCACTCTCATCAGATATGCCCATCATTGTTGAAATAGTTGATATAATAGAAAAGATTGAAAAATTTATTCCTTTCATAAATGAGATTTTTGAAACTTCAAATTCTGCCGGATTAATTACCCTGGAAAAGGTGGAAGTGATTAAATATACTTCAAACAAAGGTTAATTGTATCAATTTCTGATTCATTGTGCAATCGATAATTTGTAATAATACAAATATACGGTGTAACACTTAACTCTCTCATTTACGTATCAATTCAAACCTGCAAAGACTTAACAAACTCGTAACACTCCCTTAACATTCTCATAACATTGAAACTTTAGTTTTGGTGCGTCGTAGAAATTAATTTAATTACTAAGGAGAGGTAAGACATGAGCTTTTACTCTAACTTTTGCTATATGCACTCAATCAAGAAAATGATAATAAAAGGACAACTGAAAAAAATACTTTCTGTTACTGCATTAACGATTCTATTAAGTACACAGTTATTCCCGCAAAGCTCAGGTTCAATTAATGGTAAGATTGTAGATGCCACTACCGGTGAAGAATTGATCGGAGCGAATATCTATTTAGAAGGAACATCTCTCGGAGCGGCTAGCGATTTAAATGGGCAATATCTGATGAAAGGTATTCCGGCAGGTTCTTACAATCTTATAGCTTCAATGATAGGGTATGCAAAATTAACAGTTACAGGTGTTGTAGTGAATGATGG
>JAWOIK010000212.1:0-6258 GCA_046484705.1 Ignavibacteriaceae bacterium
GCCCGACATTACGGGTATTGAAGTTTGCAAAACTCTAGTCGGTAACACAAAAACCAAAAACATTCCTATAATTCTTGTTACTGCCAAATCCGGTGCAGAAGATACAAAAGAAGGTCTTGAAGCGGGTGCATTCGATTACATAAAAAAACCATTCAACCGCATTGAACTGCTTGCAAGAGTAAATTCGGCGCTGAAATTATCCGATGCACAGAAGTCTCTATTAGAATCCGAAAAACGTGATACATTCTTTGCAACCGTTGTAACAGCAAATCATAAAATAAAACAGCCTTTAACCTTGTTGAGTCTTTCCTCATCTGCAATCAAGAGAGAACTTGGAAAAGATCCGATATCTAAAGACGCATTGCTCAAACGCGTAAATTATATTGATATAGCCATCAAGGAAATTACAGATGTACTTGACCAGATGAATGCAATTAAGGATCCGGTTATATCCAACTATACAAAAGATATTAAAATGATAAATGTTGATAAGCCTGAAGGGGAAAAGTAAGCAGATTAGTTTTTTTGTGAGTTGTGATTCAGCTTAAGCGTTATACTATATTAGTTTTTGAATTGTTGAAAGCATGGTTTCAAAATCATAAGGTTTGGTAAGTTTGCTTTCTATCTTATATTCATCAAGATCGTAATCGTCAATTCTCAGGCTTCCGGAAGACAGAATAACCGGCATATTAAATTTCAGCTCTCTTAATTTCACAATACAATCTATACCATTCATTACCGGCATATTATAATCAATTATAAGAAGATCAACTTTTATTTCTTCAGTAAGTACTTTCAGAACTTCTTCACCTGAAGTAACTCTTATTACATTATAACCGTTAAGCTCGAGCAGTTCGGCAAGCAGTTCACTAAGCATTTCTTCATCATCTGCCAGCATAATAATTTTATGTGCAATAAGTGCCTTATCCGATTTTACAGGTTCATAAGCGGGCAGATAAACATCAAAGGTGGTTCCTTTACCTATAGTGCTGATTACATCCACGTGACCGCTATGTGCTTTAATAATACCGTATGTTACATATAGCCCGAGTCCTGAGCCGGTATCTTTTTGTTTCGTAGAAAAATACGGGTCGAATATCCTGCTGACATTTTCTTCAGAAATTCCACTTCCGGTATCGGAAACAGAGAGCAGTACATAATTCCCCCGTTCAAGAAGCGGAAAATTAATGATATTACCGTCATCTATGGTTACATTTTTTGCAGACAGTACAATTCTTCCCTTACCTTCAATTGCCTCTTTGGCGTTAACGCATAGGTTAAGAATTATCTGGTAAATTTCTGTGGCATTCCCGATAAGATTATATAAATCACTCTCAATTTTCGAATCAAAAATTATGTTATGCGGAAAGGTCTGCATAATAACTTTTATCAGTTCATCCAGCAAAACATTAGGAAGAACAAGCTCCTTCCTTTTTGCGGTTGGTCTGCCAAATGAAAGCAATCCCTTTGTAAGATCGCGTGCCCGGATAGAGCAGGTTTCAATGTTATCAATCAGACGAATTACATTTTCTGTTTTCGGAACTCTGTTTCTTAAAAGATTTACACTTCCGAAAATCCCTGATAACAGATTACTGAAATCATGTGCCATACCGCTTGAAAGTTTTCCTATTGTTTCAAGTTTCTGTGCCTGGAGTAATCGTGATTCAAGTGCGGTATTCAGCTCTCTTGTTTTAATATTGCTGATTGCAAAAGAAAGTAGAATTGAAAACTGTTCTATATTATTAATTTCAATTGAAGAATAATTGCCGGTTTTCATACCAAGAATCATTTTTGCCCACATTTTACCTTCGAAGTAGCATGGTGAAATACAAAGCGATTCGCAGTCTATTTCACGGGTCAGTCCGTAACCAATATTGTTATGCTGATTAACAGCGAGAAGGGGTCGTCTGTTAATATCCAGCCATTTATTAATAAACGAGGAATTATAACTTATACTTTTTTCTACATCTCTATGGTTCTTGATATGTCCTTTCTCATCAACATACTGGAATTCTTTTATTTCACCATCATCCTGGAATACAATTATTCCAAAATCGCTTCGAGTTAATGCAACACATCTTAAAAGTATTTCTTCCGATATGATGTTAAGAGAATTTTCTTTTACCAGCAGGATAAGAATGTTTTTCAGTTCATTCTGAAATTTAATGTTTTGCTGAAGAAAATCTTTATCCCGGTCCTCCTTCTGCTGATCTATGATGGGAATTAATTCAATGAAAAAAGTCTGTCCGGGTTTTCTGATCTCTTTAGGTATTGATGAGATAATTATATTATTACCGGAATCCGGAAGAGGTATGATAAGTGATTTATTAAAGCCGGAACTGTCAAATTCATCCGGCAGATTTATTCCAAATAAAGATGCTAACGTAGAGCCTTTTATTCTTGATGACCCGCAGTACTTTTTGAAACTTTTATTGAACCATGTAATTTTAAGATTTTCGTCGGCAACCGCTATGGAAGAATTTTGTAATTCCAGCAGATCAAAATGATGTTTGTGTTTCGAAGCAATGTTGGAAGACATTATTAAACTAATTCTGCTTTATTTCATATTTTTTAATCTTAGTATAAAGGGTTTTCGGACTTATGCCAAGTTGTGTTGCTGTTTGCATCCTGTCCCACCGGTTGGCAGTCAATGCATTTGCAATGTGCCACTTTTCCAATTCTTCCATACTTACTATTTCACCGGGAATATCCATAGTAGTACTTGAAGATTTTCTAGACCTTGCGGTAGGTAGGTTTAAATCATCTGGCTGGATCATGTCACCTTCAGCAAAAATAATTGCACGTTCAATTATATGCTCAAGTTCTCTTACATTTCCCGTAAAATTATAATTATCAAGTATTTCAGTTGCTTCAGCAGATAAACGTTTTGGTGCTCTTACAGATGTTTTTGCTTCAAGAAAAAACTGTGCGAGCACAGGTATATCTTCTTTCCTGTCTCTTAGCGGAGGGATTGTAATTGTAATAACGTTCAGACGGAATAAAAGATCTTTTCTGAAGTTTTTATTATCAGCTTCTTCAAGAAGATTACGGTTGGTTGCTCCTATTACTCTTACATTTGAATTAAGGTTTGTAATACCGCCTATTCTTCTATACTCACCGTTCTCAAGAAATCGGAGCAGCTTCGGTTGAAGTGATAAACTCAGTTCACCAATTTCATCAAGAAATAAAGTTCCCCCGTGAGCTATTTCAACCAAGCCCTGCTTTGTAGATTTTGCATCCGTGAAAGCTCCTTTTTCATGTCCGAATAATTCGCTTTCAATAAGCTGATCCGGTAAGGAAGCGCAGTTAACAACAACAAACGGTTTATCTTTTCTTGTTGATTGTCTGTGAATGTACTCAGCAAAAAGTTCTTTACCTGTTCCTGTTTCACCTTCGATAAGAATGTTAGAATCGGATTGAGCAGCTTTTACTGAAAGATTAAGCACCCGTTGTATTGATTTGCTCTGCCCGATAATATTTCCGGAGTGTTTTTTGCTCACTTCCTTTGAAAGAAGTTGTGTTGTAACAAGCAGATTTTTATGTTCAACTGCCCTATTTACAGTTAGAATAAGATCTTCAAAGCTGTATGGTTTTGTAATATAATCGTAAGCACCGGTTTTAATGCACTCGATCGCTTTACGCATTTCGCTTTGAGAAGACAGTATAACAGTTTGAATTATTGAGCCGTACTCTTTTACAAACTTAAGAACTTCTTCGCCCGATACTTCCTTCATATTTAAATCCAGAAGGAGAACATCATAGTTTTTAGATTTGATGGATTCGATAGCATATTTACCATCATAAACAGTATCGACTGAATAACCCTCTTCTATCAACTGTTCTTTAAGTAAATAGCAGAGGGTTTCATCGTCGTCACAGACCAGAATTTTAGCGTTTTTGGACATGAAAGCTTCTATAATTAGTTATTCAAATTTGGAATAAAAATCCACAATTTATATATTTGTCGTTCGATTTTCAGGGCGCGTAGCTCAGGGGTAGAGCATCTGCCTTTTAAGCAGAGGGTCGGTGGTTCGAGCCCACCCGCGCTCACAAACCGGAACTGAAAGCCACTTTTTAGTGGCTTTTTCCATTTTCTAAAAAGTATTAATAACCTGCATTTAATTATACTATATTCTCCCTAAAACAGCAAATTTTACCGATCATTCGGTATCTTTAAACATATATTTTAATTTTACGATAATTTTTTACATTTATTTACTCCTATGGGTAGCATTGTTTACTGGACTTTAATCCGGACCGTCCTGGTCTTACCACTAATCTGGTTTGCCAAGGATTTCTTTGATGAAAAATATTGGTTTATCATGGGTGCCATGTCAGCCGCACTTTTCATTATCTATCCGGCTTACTACTCGTATAAAAGGTTTATGGAGCAGAATAAATACGTAATTACTTCCACACTATGCTCAAGCTGTAAACATTTTGATCAGTCCGCTGTTTTATGTATGAAGTACGATAAACATCCTACGGAAAATTATATACCTTGCGAAGGAAAAGACTGGGAACCAAAATAATACCGGCAATAAATATTTTTAAAATTGATTAAAGAAAAACATATTCCAAATCCTAAATCAGATTCTGCTGATAAGGGAATCCGCACAACCTTTATAGGTATAGTTACAAGTATTATACTGGCTGTAATTAAAGGACTTGCCGGATATTTTGGAAACTCTTATGCATTGATTGCAGATGCTATTGAATCAACATCAGATGTCTTTACTTCAATTATTGTTCTTACAGGATTAAGAATTGCTAAAAAACCTGCCGATCATAATCATCCTTATGGCCATGGAAAAGCAGAACCAATCGCCGGAATAATGGTTGCTTCAGCATTGTTTATAGCAGCATTAGTAATAATTGTACAAAGCATTCATGAAATTGTTACTCCGCATCACGCTCCGGCTTCTTTTACTTTAATTGTATTGGTTGTAGTTGTTATAACAAAAGAAATACTCTTCAGGTATGTAATTAAAGTCGGAAAATCTGTAGAAAGTGTAGCAGTTAAAAACGACGCATGGCATCATCGCAGTGATGCGATAACATCCGGTGCTGCTTTCGTTGGAATATCTGTTGCGCTGATCGGCGGAAAAGGATTTGAAGCAGCCGATGATTATGCAGCACTTCTTGCATCAGGTGTTATTATTTTTAATGCTTACCGATTATTAAAGCCGGCACTGTATGAGCTAACAGATGCCGCTCCTCCGCCGGATGTTATAATTAAAGTACGTGAAGCCGCTTCAAAAATTTCCGGTGTGCTGGCAATTGATAAATGTTTTGTCAGAAAAATGGGATTTGATTATTTCGTTGATATTCATGTAATTGTTGACGGAAAGAAGACTGTTTATGAAGGTCATGATATTGCTCATGCAGTTAAAGACGGGTTGATTGAAAAATATCCAAAAATTACAGATGTTCTTGTTCATATTGAACCGGCTACTGAAGAAAGATTAAAAAGAGAACACAAGATAGCTGACCTCTGAAATCCACGGTCCAGATACTCTGTGAAGCGTATAAAGATATGAAGATATATTTTACCGCAGTGGACGACCCGGTCCTTAGATATTAAATATACATTTATATCAACCTAAGTTTACTTCTTAACCGGCTCGGCTAATTTTTCATTTTTCTTTTTTGTCATCAACCCGGGCAGCATCATTCCTACAAGGATACCAATCGCAAAAACTATAAAAAGTAAAAATATATGCGGCAGCGAGATTGACCAGAATAAAACCTCTGTCTGAACATCTCTTACATTCTGAATTATAATTATTAATATTATAATTCCAAGAATAAGGCTTATAATAACTTTAGGTTTCATTTTATATCCTCAATAGTTGTGTAACAAAAATTATAATATTGTTTCCAGTGCTTCCTTATGCGATTTAATCGTATGATCAAGATCTTCTTTACTATGAACCGTTGAAATAAATAAAGCTTCAAACTGGGCCGGCGCCAGGTACACACCCCGGTTAAGCATTTCATGAAAGAATTTTCCATAAAGCACAGTATCCGATTTCACTGCACTTTTAAAATCATCAACTTTTTCCTCAGTAAAAAACATGCACATCATTGAACCAATACGGTTCATTGTAAAATTTCTTCCAACAGATTGTAAATTTAACTTGAATCCTTCTTCAAGATATAATGAGTTCTTCTCAAGCTGCGTGTAAATTTCAGGATGCTCTTTAATATAACCCAGTGCAGCGTATCCTGCTGACATAGCGAGTGGATTTCCGCTTA
>JAWOIK010000257.1:0-3417 GCA_046484705.1 Ignavibacteriaceae bacterium
GAAATAGATGTGGTTGATGAAATTTATGATGCTAAAACCGCAGAAGTTTTTGGTTTGTTTAAGGGACAGCTCGTTGTACTTATTCATACAGGCTCACGAGGACTAGGTTACCAGGTTTGTGATGATTATCTGAAAGTTCTTCTTAATGCAAGTTCTAAATACGGATTTAATTTACCTGATAAACAGTTAGCCTGTGCGCCCATTAAATCTCAGGAAGGTCAGGATTATCTCGCAGCAATGCAGGCTGCCGCGAATTTTGCATGGAATAACCGCCAGGTTATTATGCATCTTGCAAAGAAAAGTTTGCTTGATACTTTTAATATGTCCGAGTCAGAACTCGGCTTCAGATTAGTTTACGATGTTTGTCATAACATCGCAAAGATTGAAAAGCATAATATTGATAGGCAGGTTAAAGAAGTCTGTGTTCACAGAAAGGGAGCAACAAGAGCTTTTCCTCCCGGCAGTGAATTTATTCCATCTAAGTATAAAGGTGTTGGACAGCCGGTTTTAATTCCCGGTGATATGGGAAGATATTCATACATAGCTGCCGGAACAGAAAAAGCAATGGAAGAAACTTTCGGAAGTTCCTGTCACGGAGCCGGTAGAAATCTCAGTCGCACTAAAGCATTAAAGAGTGCGAAGGGGAGAGATCTCATTAAAGAGTTGAAGGAGAAAGGTATAATCATTCAGGCTAAAGGATATAAAACCATTGCGGAAGAAATGCCTGGAGCTTATAAAGATGTAGCCGATGTCGTTGAAGTTATGCATAAGGAAGGAATAACCAAAAAAGTTGCGAAGATAAGACCGGTTGGTGTAATAAAGGGTTAATCTGTAGCACATAGGGCAGGGAGCAAAGCGTTAGGCGAGTTGTTAAAGTCATTACCAGTCATATATAGCCATTATTTGTTTGTATAAATTTATTAGATCCGATTAGATTTTCTACTGTGTTTAACTCAAAAGTCTTAAATTGTATCTAAGATAATTAAGCAATAAAACAATTTAACCATTAATAATTCATTTGAACTATAATTACAGTCCACCGTTACTAATTAGAAAGCTGTTCAGCGATTTTCATTGGACAACATCCAATAATAAAATACTTTTAACTTTTGATGACGGACCAACAAAGGAACTAACAGAGATTATTCTAAACACGCTGAAAGAATTGGGTATTAATGCTTTATTTTTTTGTGTTGGACAAAACATAGAACGTAATTCTGAATTAGCGAAAGAAATTCTTTTACAAGGTCATTCAATCGGAAATCATAATTACAGTCATAAAAGTTTAATTAAACTATCAATAGAAGATCAGGTAAGTGAAATAAAAAAATGCAATGATGTTATGTTAAATAAACTTGGTATTGAACCGGTTTATTATCGCCCGCCTTATGGCAGGTACAGATTGTCTACAAATAAATTATTGAAAAAGTTTAAACTGAAAAACATTATGTGGTCTCTTCTGACTTATGATTATAAAAACGATTTCAATCTTGTTAAATTTGCTGTGGATAAAAATTTAAAATCAAATTCAATAATTGTTTTACACGATAACATCAAATCAAAGGATATTATAATTGATTCCATCCGGTATATTGCTGAACAGGCAGATAAAAAAGGATACTCATTCGGAGAACCGGCTGAATGTTTGAAATAATTTTTATCATATCTGTTACCGGGTATTTTATCCTTTCTTTTCTTTTTACCATCGGTGTGACTAAAAGATTTCCAAAGATTAAAGATGAATCAGAACTTCCTTCAGCAACAGTAATTGTTGCAGCTAGAAATGAAGAAGATAAGATTTTTAGGACACTTCAATCTCTCGATAGACTTGAATACCCGGAAGGAAAACTTGAATTACTTATAGTTGATGATCAATCAGAGGATGCAACAGGTAAGATTATTGATGAGTTTATTAAAGATAAGCCACGCTTCAAAAAAATCACAACTGAAAAGTATCACTCAAAGCTCATTGGTAAAATGCGCGCTCTGACTTATGCATTAGATCAGGCTAAAGGTGAAATCATCTTAACAACCGATGCAGACTGTGAGGTTAAACAGGAATGGGTTAAAACTATTTGTTCGTACTATACAGAAGATGTTGGAATGGTTTGCGGTTTCACAACACAGGAAGCTAAAAACGGATTCAGTGGTATGCAGGCGATTGATTTTATTTATCTTCTTACAGCCGGTTCAGGAACTGTTAATCTCGGAATTCCGATCAGCTGCATCGGCAATAATATGAGTTACCGTAAAAAAGTTTACGATGAAACAGGTGGTTATGAAAAACTTCCTTTTAGTGTTACTGAAGACTTTATCTTACTTAATGCTGTAAAAAACCTTAAGAAGTATAAAATACTTTTCCCGTTAGATGAAAAGAGTTTAGTTAATTCTGTACCGTGTAAAACATGGAAGAGTTTAATCCGGCAGAAGAAAAGATGGGGAGTCGGCGGACTCGGTGTTCCGTTCATAGGATTTATAATCATGGTATTTGGATTTCTATGTAACCTTGCAATACTTCTTACACCTTTCTTTTTCTCACCTGTCTGGCTATATTTGGCGGTCTTTAAAATAACAATAGATTTTTTTGTTCTGCTGCCTGTACACAGGCATTTGAAGATAACGAAGAATCTAAAATACTTCTTTCATTACCAGCTTTATTATTTGATTTATGTGATTGCTCTGCCATTTCTTGTTCTGCCGAATAAAAAAGTCATCTGGAAGGGAAAAACTTATAAATAGTATCAGGATATTAAAATTATACAATCTAATACATTCGATCATGCTTCTGCTTTGTAACTATTATTTAACTTACCGTTGCAACGCATTCTGCGAGTTTTGTCATTTTGGTGATCATTCCGAATTTAAAGATACTCCGTTTGCAAAGCTGGAAGACTTTAAGTCTAATGTTAAGCAGTTAGCAGAACTTGGTGTTAAGTTTATTGATCTTACCGGCGGTGAACCTCTGCTTCATAAAGAGATTCATCTTATGGCTGAGTATGCTAAGAGTCTGAATATGCAGACCAGCATAACTTCCAATGGTTTGTTATATCATAAGTTTGCAGATAAGCTTGCAGGGAATATTAATCTTTTGCATTTCTCTCTTGATTCACCCGATGAAGATGAACATAATAGCATACGAAAAGTTGATTGTTATAAAAGTGTTTTTAAAAGTATTGAGATTGCAAAATCACTTGGAGAATATCCGGACATTCTTTTCACAGTAACCAACGAAACATATAAGAAAATTCCAGGAATGCATGAGATTGCTGCAAAACATGATTTAGTGCTTTTGGTAAATCCGGTCTTCTCATATTTCGGCAATCCAGGTTTATCCCCGGAAGCAGTTGATTATGTTGATGAATATTGTGATGGTAAAATGGATGTTTATCTTAACAAAGGTTTCATGAAGTTAAGACG
>JAWOIK010000288.1:0-11819 GCA_046484705.1 Ignavibacteriaceae bacterium
AACTTCTTCTGCTTTTTCTTTGTTTGATTTAGATTTTCTTTTTTTCTTTTTTGTTTCTCTTATTTCTTCTTCTTCTTCAGAAATTAAATTTTCATTTTCATCAATTGATTCAGAATCAGGAATAACAACCTCTTCCTCTGGATTAACTTTCAAAGCTTCTGTCTGTTCTGCTTCCGGTTCATCATAAATTAATTCTTCAATGTCCTGCTTAACTATTTCATCCTGAATAAGATCCTGAATAATCATCTCATCAGATAAATTCTCTTCTGCCAGAGATTCTTCACTTTGAGCAAAGGGTTTTATCTCAGCTTCTTCCAAAGTTTTAACTTTTTCAAAGTCTCCATCAACTTCCGTCTCATCATCTTCTGCAGTTGGGGTTACAGTTTCAGGTTCAACAGGAGTTGCTGAATATATTATTCTTCTGATATCATCGATATCATATTTTTTTCTTTCCGGATCAGGTATTGCTCTTTTTAATTTAAGAAGGTGATCGATAAGATTTTTTTCTTTTAAAAATATCTCTACAGATTCCACTGAAAGATTTCTTTTAGTCAATCCACCGATGCTAAAAAAATCCGCAATTGAATAAAGTGAATTGTCAACTAACTTTTCAAAATGTGCAGAGAACAATTCCCGGTCAATTTTATTGAGAATTAACTCAAATTCAGTTGCCGATAAACTTGTGATGTTCCGCTTTGAGAGATAAGCTTTGAATACGTTTTTAAAGTAATCATAGTAGTACAGGTAATTAAGAACCAGTTCCAGTTCATTAACAAGTACGTTTTTCTTGTCGCCGAAAATAAGTTTTTGTAATGACCAATTTGGCTTAAGAATAAAACTCAGGTTAAATGATACAGCACGCGATATAAGTATCTTAATATCTTCGTAAGAAACCTTTTTTGTTTTTTTAATTTCTTCTGCAATTAGTGAAAAGTGATGATGTATTTTTGGTCCGGAATAATCGAACAAAGATCCCTGGATCAGTTTTTGACGATCTTCAAAAATAAGAAAGTCAAACTCTGCGTTAAGATATTGTTTGATGGCAGGGTGAATATTTGTTTCTAATAACCGCTCAAATGTAAAAAATGCACCCAGCTTCTTTACATGATTGAGCGTAAAGTCTGTTATAAATTTTATTTCGGTTTGGAACATAATTATTTGAAATAGCTTCAGTAGTCTTTGCAAAAATATGAAAATTTTACATTAAAGTTCATACAAAATCAGACCATAATTAAATATTTAGAACTTTTAAGTATACTAAATAAATAACCTTTTGAAACCATCATAATTAATCAATGAATAGGTCTCAAACTCAATTAATTTATACTTAACTAAAGGCAGTTCCTGTAAATATCCGGTTGCATCGCTTTCAGTTAAACATTCCAGTATGATCACAGCCTTATGCATATCTTTGGTAAAGTACATTTCTCGGAAGATTCCGCTTTCATAATATTCCCATACTTTTTTCGCTTCTTCTTTCAGCAATTCAGAAGTGAATTTCTCCTTTTCAATACCAGGAATATTTTTTTCAATTGCAATAATTTTCATTGTTATTCTCAATAAAAATCCCGATTGAATTTAATCGGGATCAAAATGTTTACAGATTTTTTTTCTGTCGATGATAATTATTTCAGATCACTTCTTCTTTAGATATAAATTTACTAACGACAAAGTCACGATTAAGCCTTGCAATATTTGTAACCGAAATTCCTTTGGGGCATTCTGCTTCGCAGGCATATGTATTAGTACAGCTTCCAAATCCCATTTCATCCATAACTTTTACCATTTTTTCAACCCGCCGATAACGCTCTGGCTGACCTTGTGGAAGCAGTGCATATTGAGAAACCTTTGCCGAAACAAAAAGCATTGCCGAAGCATTTTTACAAGCAGCAACACACGCTCCGCACCCAATACAGGCAGCAGCATCCATTGCTAAGCTGGAGGTTTCTTTAGGGATCGGAATAGCATTTGCATCCGGAACACTGCCAGTATTAACGGAAACGTAACCACCCGCTGCGAGAATTGTATCAAAGCCCGAACGATCTACAATTAAATCCTTAATTACCGGGAATGCCTTTGCACGGAAGGGTTCAATCCATATGGTTTCACCATCATTGAAATTTCTCATATGCAGCTGGCAGGTAGCAATCTTTGGGATTGGACCATGTGGTCTTCCGTTTATAACTAAACCGCAGGTTCCGCATATACCTTCACGGCAATCACTCTCAAAATGGATGGCTTCTTCACCCTTTAATTCGAGACCGTTATTCAGTTCATCAAGCATTTCGAGGAAAGAAGCATCCGGAGAAACCTGAACAGGGTACTCAACAAAACTGCCAACGGATTTTGTGTTTTTCTGTCTCCATATTTTAAGCTGTAAGTTTAGTTTCTTTGCTTCCATTATTTGTAACTCCTTATTGCCGGTTTTACATATTCGAATATAAGAGCTTCTTTATGAAGGTTCCATTTACTAACATCGACAAATTGCCATGCAGAAACGTACGAATATTTATCATCATCACGTTTTGCTTCACCGTCTTCAAACTGATGTTCTGTTCTGAAATGTCCGCCGCAGGATTCATTTCTATCAAGTGCATCAACTGCCATAAGCTCACCAAGTTCAAAGTAATCAACTAATCTGCCTGCACGTTCAAGTGTCTGGTTTACATCATCACCGCTTCCGGGAATAGTTATACTCTTCCAGAATTCTTCTTTAAGTGATCTGATTTCTTCTATAGCTTCTTTTAATCCTTTTTCATTTCGTGCCATACCAACTTTATTCCACATGATTCTTCCAAGCTGTTTGTGTATATCATCAACGGTTCTGTTTCCTTTAACCGAAAGAAGCTTGATTGTAATTTCCTTTACATCATTAGCAACTCTCTCAAATTCAGGATGATCTGTTTTCACAGCAGCTGGTTTTGCAGAAGCAAGATAATCGCCCATAGTATATGGGATAACAAAATATCCATCAGCCAATCCCTGCATAAGTGCGGATGCACCTAAACGGTTTGCACCATGATCTGAAAAGTTTGCTTCGCCAAGTACAAATAGACCGGGTATTGTGCTCATCAAATTATAATCAACCCAAAGCCCTCCCATTGTATAGTGAGGTGCAGGATAGATCATCATAGGCACCTGGTAAGGGTTTTCACCAATAATGGTTTCATATATTTCAAAAAGGTTACCATAACGTTCTTCAATAACGTGTTTGCCGAGTCTGTTTATTGCATCGCTGAAATCGAGGTAAACAGCATCACCGCCCTTAACACCACGACCTTCATCACATACTTCCTTTGCCGCTCTTGAAGATATATCCCTTGGAGCAAGATTTCCAAATGAAGGATATTTCCTCTCCAGATAATAATCTCTTTCACTTTCAGGAATATCATTAGGGTTCCGCATATCATTTTTCTTTTTAGATACCCAAACTCTTCCGTCATTTCGCAAAGATTCACTCATCAATGTAAGTTTGGATTGAGAATCACCGTGCAATGGTAAACAAGTCGGATGAATTTGTGTAAAGCACGGATTGGCAAAGTAGGCGCCTCGTTTATGAGCTCTCCATATTGCGGTTACGTTACAATTCATAGCATTTGTTGAAAGGAAGAACACATTTGCATATCCTCCCGTGGCAAGGCAAACAGCGTGTGCTGAATATTTTTCTATTTCTCCTGTAAGCAGATTTCTGCATACAATTCCCTTTGCCGCACCATCAATCACAACAAGATCGAGCATTTCTCTTCTTGTAAACAGCTTAACGGTTCCTTTATCTATTTGTCTGTTAAGCGCACTAACCGCACCAAGCAGAAGTTGCTGACCGGTTTGCCCTCTTGCATAAAAAGTTCGTGAAACCTGTGCACCGCCGAATGAACGGTTATCAAGGAGTCCGCCGTAATCTCTGGCAAATGGAACTCCCTGTGCTACACATTGATCAATAATACTACCGCTTACCTCAGCTAGACGATGAACATTAGCTTCGCGAGCACGAAAATCTCCGCCTTTAACTGTATCATAAAATAGTCTGTAAGTTGAATCGCCATCATTCTGATAATTTTTAGAAGCATTTATTCCACCCTGTGCGGATATACTATGCGCTCTTCTGGCACTATCGTGAAAAGTAAAGTTTAAAACGTTGTATCCAAGTTCTCCAAGTGAAGCTGCAGCAGATGCCCCGGCCAAACCTGTTCCTACAACAATAATTGTGTATTTTCTTTTATTAGCAGGATTGACCAACTTCATATTAAATTTGTGATTTGTCCATTTTTCCGAAATGTTTCCTTCCGGAATTTTAGATTCTAACATTGTCATTGGTTACCTCCGTAAAAGAAAAAGAAGTAGATGGGCATTGAAGCAAATCCGACTGCCATAATAATTGCATATGCGGTCCCGATTTTTTCAACAACAGGAAAATACTTTTTATGATTCCAACCAAAAGTTTGAAAGGCACTCTGAAATCCATGGTTAAGATGAAATCCCAAAAGCACCATAGCAATAACATAAAGTACCACATACCACCAGTAACTGAAGAAATGCACAACTATCTCAAAATACTGATGATGATCTGCCAGTCCCATAGGATCGTAAAAATTAAATCTCCAGAAAAATGTGGAGAGATGTGAAACAAGGAAAATGAAAATAATCGATCCGGTTAAAAACATAGTCCTTGAAAATAAGTTACTGTTCTCTGGTGAACCATTAACTTTGTAATTGGTTCCACGTGCTCTTTTATTTTCGAGCCATAATCTTGTTCCGTTATAAATGTGAAAAATAAATGCTGCAAGAAGAACTAATTCTATAACCCGAATAAGCGGTTTGACAACATCAAGTGTTGTAACATAACCGTTAAAAGTTTCAGCTCCGAAGAATAGAGTTAAATTTCCTATCAAGTGTACGATCAGAAAAATCACAAGGAAACTCCCCGTTACAGCCATAGTGATTTTTTTACCGATAGAGGAACCGGCAAATTTGAATAACCAACCCATTATAAAACTCCTTCTGGTTCAGAATGATTAAATGGAAAAATGAGTTTGAGAGGATAACATTGCGAATTGCAGTTAGATTCAAAGTTAACAGTGGAAATTATTTTATACATTAAATTCAATTAAATTGATAATGTTAACATTTGATATTAAAATTTATAATGCAACTTAGAAAAAAAAGTGAAAATTGAGAAGTAATTAGATAATAAAAAAATGAAAATTTGAACTTATTCTATTAAAATCTATTTTAGCAGAAGTTCTTTGAATAGATTTTACGGTGTCCCGGTCCCCACTTTTCGGGATAACGGGAATTATAGGGAAGTCCGGTGATCCGGCTTCGCTTCTTAAAAGAAGCTATGCCAAGATATTCCGGCGCTGTCGCGCAACTGTGATTTTCTTTTTGCAGAATGTAAACTGCAGACTGCCAACTGAAAGAAGCCAGGAAACCTGCCGTAAAAATTAATTAATCAGCCTTCGCGCTAAGGGTAAGATTAACGATGGCATTATTTTCCAATCGTTTTATCTCAACTTTTTAATACGCGAAGTTACTTTTAACATTTTTACCAGGAGTAACTTCAATGAAATTTTTTCAGATAGTTTTTTTTCTCGGCACTTTTTTACTTTCATCTGCCTTATCAATTTCCCAAACTTCAGTGGTTCAAAAAACTGATTCAACAGGAATATATCGCTTAACCGATATTGTGATTTCGGCTACAAAAACAAATACGAACACACTCGAACTTGCAAACTCAATCAGTATTATTGATTCCGCTGAAATTGCAAACCGAAACGCTTTTAATTTGTTTGACCTGCTTAAAAATGAGTATAGTCTAAGTACAACAACACAAGGTGGTCCGGGAACGTTATCGAATGTTTATCTGCGGGGCGGAAGTGCATCATATACACATGTACTGATTGACGGTGTTGAAATGAATCTGACAAGCGATCCGAATGGAGTTTATGATTTTGCCGCACTTTCACCGGATAATATTGATAGGATCGAAATTCTGAGAGGTCCGCAATCAATTCTTTACGGCTCAGACGCAATGTCAGGTGTTATTAATATCATTACAAGAAAAGGTTCGGGTTCACCCGGATTTTCACTATCGGCGGAAGGAGGATCATATAATACGTACAAACTCAATGCAGGATTAACCGGGAACATTAATAATTTTAACTATTCTATTGCAGCAGGTAGAGTTAAGAGTGGTGGTTTTTCGGCAGCAAATGAAAAGTATGGGAATAATGAGAAGGATGGTTTTGAGAGAGATAATATATCAACAGCAGTAGGTTATAAGTTTACTGAGTATCTTAAAACCAATTTTATACTCAGATTTCTGGACTCAAAGGCCGATTATGATCAATCCGGTATTTATGGCGACGATCCCACTTATAAATTTGACCAGGAAGAGTTTTCAATAAGAAATGAAACAGAAATAAATCTTCTTAATAAATTCTGGAATCAAAAATTTGGAGCATCATTAATCAGGAACATCAGAATATATAAGTATGATGTAACAGTTAATAATCCCACGGCTTCCACCAGTTTATACGACGGCCGGAAGATTAAAATTGATTGGCAGAACAATTTGAATGTTAATAAAAATAACTTGTTATCGATGGGTGTTGATTTTGAAATTGATGAGGCTGTTTCAGAGTTTAAATCATCATCTGAACTTGGTAATTATGTAAGCTTGTTTCCTAAAAGAGATTCAAGAACAATAGGGCTTTATCTTCAGCATCAGTTAAGAGTTAATGAAGAGTTCTTTATCTCCGCAGGGGTAAGAATTGACGACCACGATAAATTCGGTTCATCATTCACATACAGAATTGCACCATCTTATATCATCTGGCAGACAGGTACAAAATTAAAAGCAACAGTCGGAACCGGATTTAAAACTCCTTCTTTGTTCTATTTATACGATCCTGCATTTGGTAATCCGGATCTGCAGCCTGAAAAAAACCTTGGATTGGATGCAGGTATTGAACAATTCCTGTGGAATGAAGGAATTTCCTTCGGTATAACTTATTTTCAGAACAGTTTTAAGAAATTGTTCGGATTTGACAATAATTTCAGAACAATAAATATTAACAGAGCTGAAACGAAAGGTTTGGAGATTTATTCAACAATCAAACCATTTTTCGGTTTAGATGCAAAACTTAATTATACTTACACAGATGCAATAGACAAAAGTGCCGGTCTGCAGGCTGAAGAACGAAAACTGGTTAGAAGACCGGAGCATAAAATGGGCAGTTATCTCTCCTACAATTTCTCTGAAAGTACCAATGCAAATGTTGAAATAATTTATGTGGGCAAACGGGATGATATTGATTTCAACAATTTGGGTTCAACCAGGATTCAGCTTGATCCATATGTTCTGTTAAATTTGGCTGCTCATTACCGTTTATTTGATTTTTTAAGATTGAATATTCGTGTGGAAAATTTACTCGATTCAGATTATGAAGAGGTATTTGGATACGGAACTCCCGGTCTCTCTTTTTATAGCGGAATAATCCTTAATTTTAATTGAGTAATACTGAATTGTGTTCTGACATTTAATCTTAGCATTATAACATATAAGGATTGACTTTTGACTTTAATTAACTCTATTTTTAAACAAATATAAACTGAAAATATTAACATAGTTTGTTCAGAAAGGATTTGAAATGAATTCATTTAAATTATCACCCAGATTTTTATTGTTAACAGGAATGATACTAATTGCTGCTATAGTTCGTTTGCTCCCCCACCCGCCTAACTTTGCACCAATTGCTGCAATGGCTTTGTTTGGTGGAGCATATTTTAATAGAAAAGTATTTGCATTTGCTATTCCGCTTGCAGCGCTGTTTTTAACAGATTTGTTTTTAGGATTTCACAATACAATGTGGGCGGTTTATTTAAGCTTTGTTGTTATTGTTGGTTTAGGAATGGTTATACTTAAAAAGAAATCAGTTGTGAAAATTATACTTGCTTCTGTGAGTGCCTCTGTTTTGTTTTTTATATTAACTAACTTTGCTTTCTGGGCAACGGATACATTATATCCTACAACATTAACCGGATTGGCTGCCTGTTATACTGCGGCTATACCATTTTTTCATAATACAGTAATCGGTGATTTGTTTTTTACAGGCGCAATGTTCGGGTTGTTTGAACTTGCAAAAGTAAAGTTTCCGCAGCTAGTCAGAGTAAAATCATAAACAGTTTTACAGGAACATTCCCGGAATAATAATTTACTATCAGGGGGTGTTCCTGTCAATTTAAAGATGCAACACTCCTTACCGTTCCTTATAGATTTTGATGGAGTTCTTAAAATTAATAACTCTCCAGCCCCGGATATGAAGTATTTTCTTTCTTTTCTTTCGCAGAATAAAATTCGTGCATGTATTATTAGTAATTCAACATTAAGAACAGGCGATCTGGTTACGAATTTCTTTAACTTGCAGAGTATTGAGTTAGTCATACCTGCCATAACAGCATTTGATTCAACATTATCCTACGTTAAAAAGCATTACAAAAAAGTTGCAGTTTATTGCAATGAAAATTTAATACATCATTTCAAGGAGATTATTGATTTTAGTAATCCCGAAGCAGTTGTTATCGGGGATATTGGTGATAGATGGAATTATACTGTAATGAATGAGATTTTCAGATTTGTATATAATGGCGCTGATTTTATAACAATGCATAAGAATAAATTCTGGAAACCTGAAAGTCAGTTAATATTAGATGCAGGTGCTTTTGTTTCTGCTATTGAATTTGCTGCAGGCAGAGAAGCAACTGTAATAGGAAAACCTTCATCACTTTATTTTAAATCTGCATTGGAAATAATCGGTGCTGATCCTGAAGGTGGATTTATAATGATTGGTGATGATATTGAAAACGATATTGGAGCGGCTCAAAAAGCCGGTGGTAAAGGTGTTTTAATTTATACTGGCAAGACTGCTTACCCACACAACCATCAGAAGATAAAACCTGATTTTGAAGTTAATACACTGACAGAAGTAACAACACTGAATCTTGTTTAATGCAGGCTAAACTATTCAACAACCCTGAGAACAATAATTCCCGTATGTCTTTTAATTTTCTTTAGGTACTCATCCAAAGGCTCTGAAGATATTTGAACCCTTGTTCCAACCTGTGGTGCGTGAAGAAAATGTATTCTTCCGTTTTCCATTTTTACTGCAATACCAACGTGATTAATATCTAATCCTTTTACTGAGGAAGTAATAGCGATTAAATCGCCGTTTATAATTTTGTCTTTAACAGATTTTACTTTTGCTTTAGGAATGTAATGATAAGTCCGTTTGCTGATTTCATTCTCCTGCTCTTTGATTACAGGAATGAAGTCCGGATTTGCTTCAAGATGCTTATAACTTTCCGGATGAGTTGACATATAGTTAACACTAAAACTTATTTCCTCACCGCCAATGGAATTTGTAACATCTTCAACCATATCTTTTTTTGTGTTATCATAAATCCAATCAGAAAAGTAATGCAGGCGTGATGGATACTGATCAATCTTCCCATCTCTGTATCTTATAAAGGTTAATTCTTTTTGATAATCATCAAATGAGGATTTACCGGATTTTATACACCGGGATAAAACAAGAGTGTTTTCAAGAAAAGTTGTACAGTCGAGTCCTGTTAAGTTTATTACAAGCTGCTCTTCACCATCCTGCTCAAGAGTGTGAGCAACGTATTCAGTTCCAAGGAAACTTTTTCCAACTTCAGCAATTATCTCATTAAGAGGTTTTTCAGCAAGTGATTTTGAAACAGCAAGTTCAAATTTTGAGTTGCATATTTCAATATCCTTATCAGAAAAAATTTGTGCATTAACATTTGAAGAGACAAGAAGTATTAACACAATTGTGAGTACACCCAAAGCGGCAGGAGATTCTTTTCTTCGTTCGGAATAAAAACCACTTGAGAAACTTTTGACCATTGACTTTTCACTTTTGACTTTTAACATTTATATAATATCCTCATCAACTGTTTCAATTGCTGAATAATCTGCAATCTGTCTTGCATGAGCAAGATTTTCAAACCGTGCGTAATCTCTTAAGAAGGCTAATCGTACATCACCGGTTGGACCGTTTCTTTGTTTACCTATAATAATTTCAGCAACACCCTCTGTAGAGCTCTCATCCGGGAATTGTTTTATTCCGTAAAACTCGGGACGGTTCAGAAACATTACAACATCTGCATCCTGTTCAATTGAGCCGGACTCACGAAGATCCGATAGCTGCGGACGTTTATCCGTTCGCGCTTCAACAGCTCGGTTTAACTGGGCAAGTGCAATTACAGGAATATTTAATTCTTTTGCAAGAGCCTTTAATGATCTTGAAATATGTGAAATTTCCCTCTCACGGCTTTCTGCTTTTGCCGGTCCCTGCATAAGCTGAAGGTAGTCAATAATTATCATCCCTATTTGTTTTTCGGCTTTAAGCCTTCTTGCTTTTGCTCTTATCTCAAGCACTGTTTGCGCTGGTGAATCATCAACAAATATTGGTGCGTTGATGAGCTTATGTGCATTCTTACTTAGCTTAACTCCTTCTTCGTGAGGAAGTTTGCCTGTTCTTACAAGATGTGCGTTCAATCTGCCTTCTGCGCATAATAATCGGATTATCAATTGCATGGTGGACATTTCCAGACTGAAAATTCCAACCGGTACCTGATGATCAACTGCAGCATTACGTGCAAGTGTAAGGGCAAGGGCTGTTTTGCCCATGGATGGTCTTGCGGCAATAATAATCAAATCGGATTTTTGAAAACCGCCGAGAATTTCATCCATCTCGTAAAATCCTGTTGGTACGGAAAACTTTTTATGAGTTTGCGAGTGAATTGCTTCTATATATTCAAGAGCATCGCGTACAGCTCGATCCATTCCCTGGAAGGATTTCTGAAGATGAGCTTCAGTTATTTCGAATATTTTTCTTTCTGCATCATCAAGAATATCAAACGCATCGCTCGATCCGTCATAAGCGGCACGTGCAATTTCGTGTGAACTTGTTATAAGTCCGCGTAGAATTTGTTTTTCAAGAATTATGCGTGCGTGGAATTCAACATTAGCAGCCGAAGAGATATTCTGCGATAGCTTACTGAGATAGACTGCACCGCCGATATCATCTATATGATTCCGCTTTTTCAACTCCTCGTAAACAGTAACAGTGTCAATCGCTTCGCCTGATTCAAACAACGAGATCATTGTTTCAAAAATCAGTTGATGTGCTTTAAGATAAAAAGTTTCCGGTTTAAGCAGTTCTATAGCTTTAGGAACTGCTTCTTTTTCAATGAGCATTGCCCCAATTACTGCTGCTTCAATTTCAGGCGCTGAAGGAGGTTTCACATCGGCTGGTATGATACTATTTATCTGATTCTCAGTTTTTTTTGTTTTAGCCATAGTAAATCTTTAGACAAAATACCCCGATCCTGCCAGACCCAACACTGGCAATTCGGGGTGTAAAGATACTAATAAATATTAATTACAAATGGAAAATGTTGATTGTTTATTTGATTGTCAACATAGAAAGATAAATTCAACCTCTAATTAACACTAATAACTCATCTGTTTTTTGTTTCATCAGATTTTCATCATTTTTAGCTTCAACATTAAGTCTGATAATCGGCTCTGTGTTAGACATACGTAAATTAAATCTCCACTTATCATATTCAACGCTAAGTCCGTCGGTTTTATCAACCTTGCCGTCAGAATAGATTTTTTCAATCTCATTCAGCTTGCCGGCAGGGTCATTAATAGTTGAGTTAATTTCACCGGAACAAGGATAGTTTGCAATCATCTCTTCCACAAGTTCGCCAAGCTTTTTGTTTTCTTCAGA
>JAWOIK010000041.1:0-5829 GCA_046484705.1 Ignavibacteriaceae bacterium
ACATCATTATTTCCGCAAAGCATAGAGTATCCTTCAATCATTCTGAAAGATATTGATTTCAAATTAACCGGCAGAGGTTATCCGGATACTTTAGAAACCATACGTGTTAAATTATTCAACCAGCAAACCTCATATATATATAATATCTCCGTTGTTAATGGAACTTTTGATACAACCCTAGCTGTAAGTTCAACCGGGGTTTTTAATATTCAAAATGAAACTTATAATGAAAAAATTGGTGAAACAAGATCACTGCCGGGATTGATTAGTATCCTGCCGCCAGCACTTGCAATTCTTCTGGCATTGATATTCAGACAGGTACTGCTGTCGCTGATAATAGGAATTTTTACCGGAGCTTTTTTCATATATGGGTATGATCCACTAACTGCGTTTTTAAGACTTGCGGATGTTTATATTATAAATGCCCTCATTGACAAATCCCATATGCAGGTTATAGTTTTTACTTTGATGTTTGGCGGAGTGATAGGTTTGATTTCCAAAAGCGGGGGGACAAGGGGAATTGCAAACACGCTCAAAACCTTTGCTAAGAGCCGGCGATCAGGATTAATAGCAACATGGTTATCTGGCATAATAATATTTTTTGATGATTATGCTAACACTCTTATTGTTGGCAATCTGATGAAGCCGGTTACAGATAGTCTGAAAATTTCACGTGCAAAGTTAGCGTTTGTAGTTGATGCAACTGCCGCTCCCATTGCGAGTATTTTCATAATTAGTTCATGGATCGGGTTTGAAGTAGGACTCATACAGGAAGGATTGATTTCAATCGGTTCTTCTGAAAATGCTTATAGTGTTTTTATTGAAACAATTCCATATCGCTTTTATCCAATTGCGCTGATCTTTTTTGTGTTCTTTTTAAGTTATACTCAAAGAGATTTCGGGCCGATGCTTAGAGCAGAGAGAAGTGCATCAGAAGGCAACGATGCAACAAAACCCGGGGTCACTTCAACTGATTTAACAGCTTCAAGTGAGTTGTTTGGTAATGAAAACAAAGCTAAATGGTATAACGGTATAATTCCAATTCTTGTTCTGATCTTTGGTTCGATTGCCGGACTGATAATTACTGGTCTTAATACTCTTTCTGATGGTGGTATTGAAGATTATTCTGTACAGAATATAATTGCAAATTCTGATGCTTACCTTGCTTTACTATGGTCTTCATCAGCAGCGTGCGTTGTTGCTGCAGTGATGATATTGTTTCAAAGAATTATGAATTTGAAAGAAACTCTGGACGCATGGTTCCTTGGTTTAAGATCAATGTTTCTTGCTGTACTTATACTAACCCTTGCCTGGGCAATAGGCTCTGTAACACAGGATATTAAAACGGCAGACTATATTATCAGTATGATAAGCGATTCAATAAGTCCATACTATTTGCCTGTAATTGTTTTTATAGTCTGCGGAGTAATAAGTTTTTCAACCGGAACAAGCTGGGGTACAATGGCAATAATGTTTCCAATTGTTATTCCATTAGCGGCAGCAGTTTCAAATCTGAGTGATCTTTCTACTGCTGAAAGCACCTTGGTTCTTCACGGAGTTATAAGTTCTGTATTGACAGGATGCGTATGGGGAGATCATTGTTCACCGATTTCAGATACAACAATTCTTAGTTCTATGGCTTCCGGTTGCGACCATATTGAACATGTAAGAACACAGCTTCCTTATGCAATAATTGTAGCAATTATAACAATGCTTATTGGTGATATTCCAACGGCATTCGGGCTTTCACCTTATATATCTATTGCATTGATATTTGTTATACTGATAGTTATAGTAATGGTATTCGGGCAGAAGATTCTACCAAAAAAAGTATAGTATGAATCGTACTTTATTTTTCTGTAGAAAAGTGCTTTAAGATTATCTGAGCTTTTTGTTTACCGATTAGTTCTGTTAATTCCTCAAAATTTGAATTTTTAATTCCATTCACACTTCCGAGTTTAGTTAACAGTTTTTTTTCTGTTTCCGGTCCAATACCTTTAATGTCGGTTAATTCGCTTTTAATTATTCTTTTGCTTCTTCTGCTGCGATGAAATGTAATTGCAAACCTATGAGCTTCATCCCGTATTTGTTGCAGCAATTTAAGACCTGATGATGTCTTCGGGATCAATTCAGGATCGGATTTTTCAGGTAGAAAAACTTCTTCCAATCTCTTTGCCAAACCGATAATATTATAATTATTAAATCCTAAAAAATTTAACACTTCTACGGCACTGGAAAGCTGACCTTTTCCGCCGTCAACCATAATTAAATCCGGAAGATTTTCTTTCATTTCAATTAGATTCGTATATCTTCTCTCAATTACTTCCCGCATACTTGAAAAATCATCAGGACCTTCTACATTTTTAATAATAAATTTTCGATATAAACTTTTCTTCGGTTTGCCGTCTTCAAATACAACCATACTTGCAACTGTATCGCTTCCCTGAAGATTCGAAATATCAAAACACTCAATTTTTTTTGGAATATTTTTTAACCTTAAATCTCTTTGAAGTGCTGAAACGGAGTAGGGGATACTACCCTGGTTTTTCATTTTCTGTATTTGAATTTCTTTTAACTGAAAGATTGCATTCTCTCTACACATCCTTACCAATGATTTCAGTTCGCCTCGTTGAGGTATAAAGAATTTAACTTTTTTATCCGTTTGAGTATTTAACCAGTCTATAAGTACATCTGAGTCTGCAGGTTCTTCTTCAATGATAATCTCCTTAGGAATCTCCGTCATTTCATCGTAATAAAATTTAATAGCTGCAGAATAAATTGCAGGTAATTCTTCACCTAATTCAATTGAAAGTTTTAGCTGCTTCTTCCCGATCAGTTTTCCATTACGGATATTAAATACCGAACAGGATGAGTCCCTGCCTTCATAAGCAACCGCAAAAACATCGCGGTCCTCAAAATCTTCACTTACAACTTTTTGTTTAGATGATATACTTTTCAATTGCTCAATTTTATCTCTAATCTCAGCGGCTTTTTCAAACTCCAGTACTTCAACAGCCTCTTTCATCTTTTTGCTTAGATCTTTTATCAGGTCATCTGTTCTTCCTTTAAGAAGTTTGATCACTTCAGAAACCATCTCATTATATTCTTTCACTGTTGTCAAACCTTCACAGGGTCCGTCGCATTTTTTTATATGATAATCCAGGCAAACTTTAAATTTTTTCTGTTCGATAGCTATCTCAGTTATATCAAGTTTACAGCTTCGGATTTTGAAAATCTGGTTGATCATTCTTAATGATGATTTCATACTCCGCACATCAGTATAAGGTCCGAAATATTTAGAACCGTCTTTTATAATTCTTCTTGTCGGATAAACACGTGGGAAAAGCTCATTAGTCACTTTTATGAAAGGGTAGGATTTATCGTCCCGGAGATTAACATTATAACGCGGTTTAAGTTCCTTTATAAGATTATTTTCAAGCATCAAGGCTTCTACTTCACTGTCTGTAACAACAAGCTGAAGATCAGTAACCTTCTGCATAAGTGCCAGAGTTTTTGGAGAAGTAATATTACTTTGAAAATAAGATCTTACGCGGCTGCGAAGTAACTTAGCTTTACCGACATATAAAACCTTACCTGCTTTATTCAGGAATTGATAAATTCCCGGCTTGGATGGAAGATTATTTAGCTTATCTCTCAGTTCTTCATTCATAATAACATTTTTTAATCATTATTGCCGAGAGAAATCTGATTAGAAGTAAATCAATTTAAAATCTATTCCGGCAGAACTGCATTTTTAGGAATTACAACAATTCCTGTTTCCGTAACTGTAAATTTTTTCTTATCACCTTCAAGATCAAATCCAATTTCGTATCCTTCAGGAATTGTAACATTCTTATCAATAATTGCTCTCCTGATCCTTGCATGTCTTCCAATATTGCAGCTGTTAAGAATAATTGAATCAGTGATGTATGAAAAACTGTTTACGCGAACATTCGGACCAAGTATTGATCTTTCAACCAAACCGCCGGAAACAACACAACCATCACATATAAGAGAATTTAAAGTCCGTCCCACTCTTTCGCCTTCGTGCGAAACAGTTTTACCCGGGGGATATTGATACTGATAAGTTCTTATTGGCCAATCGAGATCATACATATTAAATTCCGGTGATACACTTATCAGGTCCATAGTAGAAGCGAAATAACTGTCAAGAGTTCCAATATCTCTCCAGTACGGCTGACTTTTTTTATTTTCATCCTGGAACTTGTAAGCAACAATATTTGATTTTGATTTAACCATATATGGAATTACATCCTGACCGAAATCATTAGCCTTAATTCTATTTGATTCCATTTCAAGCAGCACTTCCCTAAGCATAGTAGCATTAAATACATACACACCCATATTCACGAAAGAAAATCCTTTTTTATCAGGTATCTCAGGTGGATTCGCCGGCTTTTCGATAAATGTTTTTACTTTATACTCATTGTCAACACCAACAATTCCAAACCTGTTTGCACCATCTTTCGGCACTTCGATACAGGAGATTGACAGATCAGCATTTGTATCCAGATGATTTTGTAACAGCTTCAAATAATCCATTTTGTAAATATGATCACCACCTAGTATCAATACCCATTTAGCTTTTTTATCAGAAAGTAAATTAAGATTCTGATATATTGCATTCGCTGTTCCTAAATACCAGTCGTTGTTAAGTTTTCTTTGTGGAGGAACTGAATATATGAATTCACCAAGTTCAGGATTAAAAATGCTCCAGGCTTCAAATAAGTGCATGTTCAGTGAATCGGATTTGTATTGTGTGAGCACATAGATTTTCCTTAAGCCTGAATTAAGGCAATTTGAAAGAGTAAAATCTATTATTCTGTACTTTCCGCCGAACGGAACTGCAGGTTTGCTTCTAACTGCTGTTAGAGGATAAAGTCTTTCTCCCTGCCCTCCTGCAAGTACAACTGTAATAGTATCTCTTAATATTGAAGAACCCGGTGTACTCATGACAACTTCTCTCCTGAATTTGATGCAAAAATATATCGAAATAGAAATTGATTGGCAATCTGTAAACTGCTTAAATTGATTTAAGTTAAAAAATATTTTTGTTAAATAATTATTATCATTTAACTGTTGCTATCAGGAAAGTTTTACCGGTGAAAGGTTTTATCATTTTTATTCTACATATAAGCAGTACGCTTTTTATCGGATCAAATTCCGGTATCCTTGCCCAGTCATTAAATCAAGATTACATTTCTGAAAATCAATATAAAATTGATATTATTAAATATGATCTATTAATTGATATATCCGTTCCTGATAAGAAAATAACTGCTGAAATTAAGATTGCAGGTTTGATCACAGATGATTCGCTGACCTCGATAGATCTGAATTTTTATGATCAATTACACATAACAGGACTGTTGTTAAATGGAAACGAAGCAAATTATATCCACAAAAAAAACTCTCTATCAATTTCTGACATTGATTTACTTAACGATACGTTTAATCTTCAAATAAATTATGAAGGTAAACCGAAATCATTTGGTCCGGTCGGATTTGTATTTGGAGAGGTGAATAAACGGTCACTGGTTTACACTTTGAATCAGCCGGATTATGCTTCAACCTGGTTTCCGTGTAATGATATACCTTCCGATAAAGCAATGCTTGAAATTAAAATCAGAAATACAAAAGAAAATATTTCTGTTTCAAATGGCAAACTGATTGAAGTTATTGAAGATGAGACTCACAAAACATATCACTGGGAAACATACTATCCAATTTCAACTTACCTCATCTCAATTTACTCTGCGCCTTATGAATATTTTAATGATAATTTTATTCTAAATGATGATACACTTG
>JAWOIK010000025.1:0-4879 GCA_046484705.1 Ignavibacteriaceae bacterium
GCGAAGTTCTTCTTCTGAAATACCCGTCCTCAATATAATTTCTGAAATCAAGTTTGAATCCTGCTGTAAGAGCATTCACCTTTGTTTCGTATATCGGGGGATTCTGTCTGTATGTCCTGTCTTTATAAAAGAATGCAAAATTCGAATTGTTAAAAGCACTGTTATCAGTACGATTCATAAATCCAAGTTCAAGATTAAGAACCGGGATAACTTCTCCGCCGAATTTTATATCCCATCCGTTTGAATAATAATAATCACGGAACTCTTCTTTTGCTATTAATGCAAGTAATGTTGCGGTTATCTCGTTATAGTTTTCCGATTCACCGAAAAGAACATTCAATCTGTCATATGCATTGAGCTTTAGACTGTATGTTCTATAATCACCAAAAAGGTAGGATGCAGTGAAATCTTTTTTCAGTTTCTTATCAGAAAAACCGTAAGCCAGTTGCAATTGCGAGTTTAATCTTTGATCAAGAGCATCTTCAAGGAAAAATCCGAAATCCAGAGCATGTCCTTCAACACGGTTAAAATGGTATAGCCCTAAAGGTGCACTTATGAATAGGTTATCAGTTAATCTTAGTCTAGTTGAAAGAACATTAAAATCATCCAGAAATTTTCTTGGTATATTTTCCAGACTGTCAATTCTTTGATACGCTTCCAGTTCTTCGATAGTTGACGGAATTGTTTGAGTTTTAAACCAATACGTTGAATCTCTTTTATCTGCGTCAGGAATAACTGTAACAATTGCTAAATCAAACCTGTCTGCTGGAATTACCGGATTAATTTTATAATCAAAAAGAATTGTGTTGATCTCAAATCCTATTCTTGCAAGTCCAAGCACATTAGCAGTAACGAACAAGCGGTAATCAACCGGCATAAAAACATTATCGTATTCATCAAACTGCTGGGAGATATTTATCGTTTCAAAAATACCGCCGGTGTTTGCAGAACGATTTAATCGCAGATCGACTTTAATAAGATCGAAGGTATTGTCAGCTATAAAAATACTTCCCTCAAATCCAGGATCGGCTGAATTTTCAGGAGACATATATATCTGATAAACTATCTTATCATTAATTGCTGAAGTTCTTTCAATGTAGAAATAGTAGTAGCTTAGAGCATTATCCGAAAGAGGACCGGGCAGATCGCGTCCAAAGAAGTTTATATCATCACTGTAAAAATTCTGGATAAGTCTTCCGCCGGTAAGGGTATTTATGGTCGGCGGAAAGTTCGCACTTTGTTTTCTGGCAAGAATTATTTCTTTGTATTGATTCGGTTTTCTGTAATAACCCTTACTGTGGTTTTCAAGTATGCCTGTTATTTTTAATTCGGTTGTGTCACTGCCGCCAATTCCTAAACTCACACTGCTTCTGCCGGCACTAATATCTTCTGTTGTTCTGATAATTCCCTTTGTATAAGCCTCAAACTCGTATTGATTAAGTTTTTCATTCCGTTCTTTTTTCTTTTCAATAGCTTTACGTATAAATTCAAGTGCAGGATTCTCTCCCGGTTTAATAACAACTTCAGGCAGATCAATTCTGGATTTTAATAATCGGAAATTAATCTGCTCAAGATTTTGATTTAGTTTAACCTCGATTGTATCCGAATAATATCCTATATAAGAAGCAATCAGTTTATAAGTTCCGCTTTGCAGTTTAAGTTCATACTCCCCGCGAATATTAGCAGCGGTGCCAAGAGTTAATCCGGCTACACGGATATTTGCAAAGCTCATTCTTGCCCGTGTCTCATAATCAATAACTCTGCCGCTGATTGTAAACTGCTGTGAATAAATTGATATACTAAGAATGACTAAAAGAAAGAGTAACAGAGACTTCATATTCCAATAATTTTTTGAATGATTGCTGTAATAATATTGATTATGAAATTAGTAAAAAACAAATAATTATGAGGTTTAAGTTATGCTGGATTTATTGTGGAAAATATTACGACACTCATTATCTAATTCGAGGCCAAACTAATTGCAAAAAAACTCACCCTCAATCCCTCTCTTTCCCATAGGGATGGCAATGCCAAAAAAGAGAGGGACTTTTAAAGAACAGGAAATCACCCCTTCTCTTCCAAAGAGAAGTGGGCGGGGGATGAGTTCCTTTGCTTAAGAACAGAAATTTAACAGAAAAAATACATTTGCCATTATAACTATATTTGCACAGATAAACTTTCCAAGTACTTACCGGAAATACCGAAATGAAAAATATTATTGGAATAATGCGTGAAGGAATTAGTAAACGCGGAGAAAAGCGTGTTGCTATTACTCCGCACTATGCAAAAGAAATTATTAATTGGGGACACAGATTATTAGTTCAATCTGCAAAACATCCCAAAACCGGTGAAATAAAAAGAGCTTTTTCTGATAGTGATTATAAAAAAGCAGGTGCCGAAATAAGCGAAGATCTTTCTCCAACAAAAGTAATTTTCGGCCTAAAAGAAATTCACTATACAAGAATATTGCCTGACAAAGCATATTACTTTTTTTCTCATACACATAAAGGACAGATTAAAAACCGTTTGATGCTAAAGACCCTGGTTGAGAATAATGCAACTTTGATTGATTATGAATTGATAAGAGATGAAAAAGATAATCGCTTAATTACTGCCTTTACTTACAACGCTGGTTATGCCGGAATGGTTGATACGTTATGGACATTAGGAAAAAGATTAAAACTATCAGGTATCTCAAATCCATTTGAGGATGTGCCGCAGGCTGTTGAAGGACAGGATCTGCTTCGGGTAAAAAAAATTCTTAAAAAAGTGGCACACAAAATTGAACTTGAAGGAACGCCTTCTAATCTGCCGCCCATAATTGTTTGTTTTCTTGGTAAAGGGAAAACTGCTCATGGTGCAAGGGAGATTTTTGATATTCTTCCTCATGAGAATATTGCATTTTACGATATGGAAGAAACATTTAATTCGGGATCAAGAAAGAAACTTTATGCTCTCCAGATAGGGCCTGAAGAAATTTACAGATTGAATAAAAGTCACCTTAATAGTACAGACACTTTTGACAAAATGCTAACGCGTGATAAAAGGCAATTCTATTTTGAGCATCCTGAATTTTTTGAATCACGCCTGGACAAGTTACTGCCGTTCACCACAGTGTTAATGAATTGTGTAGCCTGGACATCAGAATATCCCCGTTCAGTTACTAAAGAGCTAATAAAAAATATATATTCACACCACAAAACTCTTTTTGCAATCGGTGATATTACCTGCGATCCGAACGGATCAATTGAATTTTCAAAAGAGACCTGGATTGATGATCCTGTTTACATTTATAATCCGCTTACCGGAAAAATTAATAATGGATTTGAAGGTGGGGGAATTGCAGTTATGGCAGTCACAAATCTTCCATGCGAGTTTTCTACAGATGCATCAAGTCAGTTCAGTGAAGACGTTTATCCTTTTCTTAAGTCAATTGTATCAGCTAATTATGTCGGTAGAATGCGGGATTCTAATCTTCCAGATGAAATAAAGCGTGCGGTAATTTTATGGAAGGGAAAATTTACTGCTGACTTTGAGTATATGAATAAATTTATTGAGCGGGAAAATTAAGTGACTTTTTCAATTTAAGTTCGCAAAAATCTCGCAAAGGCGCAAAGTGTTCTCCAAGAACGCAAAGAAATTTTCATTCTGAATAACAATAGTCTATAATTCTTACTCTTACTCTTACTCTACAATCTCAACCGGTTTTATTTCCAACTCAGCCAATTCTTTTAACACCGGTTTGTAAATGTCCGGATAAATTGGAATGATCACACCCTTTTCATTTACTATGTTATTAAGAATCATGTTAACTGCTATTCCCATTGGCAGCCCGACAGTAGAGGCCATTGCGGTATTAAAACCTGGTTCACCTTTTACTACAAATGAAGAAGTGATTTTTTCAACCTTATTATCAATTTCATATTCAACTTCTGTTTGAAGAATTACCATATCCCTGTCATTTTCATTAAACTTCCATTTTTTCTTCAGAAGATCAAGCAGAATTTCGGAGGGAGTTGCATCCTTTAATTTTATTTTCTCGTCGCTTAATAATCCGAGCCATTCAATTTTACTTATAATTTCGCTTCCGTTAGATTCTTTCAGAAAATCAATAAGTGCTTGTTTTGTATCAGTTCCGTTTTTCTTTTGAAAATAAAATGAAAGCCATTTATTGTATGTAAGTTTATGTGAGTCCGCGACTATATACCGGTTATCAGTCAATCCTATTTGAACCAGAGCATTCCACGCTTTACAAAAACCAATTTTACGCAGCGAACCGCGGAACACATTTGGAATTTTTGGTACATTATAAATTCTTCTGTACTTAATAGAGTCGCGGTTTGGATATGCCTCAAACTTTCCAACACCCGGCACATCAACAAGATGAGTATCAAGAAACAACCTGTTATATGGAACAATTCTTAACTTGCCATCCTGTACATAACGTGCACTTGACATTCCGGCAATTACAACATTCATCGGGTTCCATGTTATTTTATAACCCCAGGGGTTATCATCGCTCTCAGGTGTTATTAATCCGCCGCCGAATGAACGGAAGGAAATTAAAGTACCGCCTTTATTTTTTACTTTACTTATGAGCCGCATTGTGTCCATATGATCGATGCCGGGGTCGAGTCCCATTTCATTTAGAAAAATCAATCCGGCATCCTGAACCTGTTGGTCATAAGATGCCATTTCAGAAGAAGTATAGGAAGCAGTAACTAAATGTGCACGATGTTTAATACAATCTTTTATAAGATGTGTGTGATGAGTTTCCGGAAGAAGTGAAACAACTATGTCCGCTTTTGCAATCTGAGCACCACGATCATCATCGTCCATAACATTAAATTTTATTGCTTTTGCCCTTGGATGATCACCG
>JAWOIK010000107.1:0-11508 GCA_046484705.1 Ignavibacteriaceae bacterium
AGCAGCTTACGGTGTGGCATTTTCATTCGCACTTGTTATTGAGGCTCCTGTTATAATGATGTTAAGTGCCGCAACTACTTTAGTCCGTAACCGGCAATCTTATTTATCACTTAGAAAATTTAATTTAGTTTTGATAGGGCTGCTTACATTATTAATGATCATTCTTGTAATACCATCGGTATTTTATTTTATCGCCGAAGACCTGATCGGATTGCCCTCAGAGGTGTCTCATCTTACACATAGTGCAATGATTATTATGATTGCCTGGCCGGGTGCAATCGGCTTCAGGAGATTTTATCAGGGGATATTAATAAGAAATAATCTTACCAGAAAAGTTGCCTATGGAACTATTATAAGAATTTTAACAATTACCGCAACAGCATTATTACTATTTTTTACAACTAAATTACCGGGAGCATTAGTTGGTGCGGCAGCACTTTCTGTTGCAGTTGTATTTGAAGCTATTGCCAGCCGTATTATGGCTATAAAAATTGTAAACAAAATTAAAAGTGAATTTCCTGCTGAAAACATCAATTTCGATATTGATCAAAAACATATTTTCGGTTTTTATTTACCGCTTGCCTTAACGTCGTTATTAACGCTAGGAGTTCAACCGTTTGTTACATTTTTTATCGGACAAAGTAGATTAGCCATTGAATCTCTTGCTGTTATGCCTGTTGTTACTTCTTTTGTATTTATTTTCAGAGGATTAGGTTTATCATTTCAGGAGGTTGTTGTTGCCTTACTTGGCGACAAAAAGGAAGGGTACATACCGCTTAAAAAGTTTGCCGTAAATCTTGCTGCTATTCTTGCAGGATTATTGATTATTATTGCTTTCACTCCGTTGGCAGATATATGGTTTATTAATGTCTCTGGTTTATCAGGTATACTTGCAGATCTTGCAGCCGAACCTTTAATGATCATGTCATTTTTTCCGGCACTTACTGTTTTCATATGTTTCCAGAGAGGAGCTCTGGTAAGTATTAAAAATACCAAACCCATTACATATGGAACCGCCATTGAGTTCATCACAATCATTGCTGCGTTATTTATAGCTATAAAGTATTTTTCAGCAATTGGAGCAATAGCTGCAACAATATCATTTGTGATAGGAAGAATTGCTGCTAATATTTACCTGATCCCACCATTTTTAAGGTCCGTTCAAAAGTAGAAGTCGCATAAAGAGATTTAATTAAGGATTGAATATCTTCAACTAATTAAACATTATGGTCCGGGATTTATAAAAGTTAATGTTTGATTAAAGAAAATATGAAACCAAAAAAATTTTTCAGTATAATAATTATTCCAATTGTTCTTCTGGCATCGTGGTCATTTTTCAGTAAAGGCAATAGGATTGAACCACAGAAATCTTATAAATATTCTGTTCAGGATTCATCAAAAAACAAAGGTACGTCAATGGAAGAAAAAATTATTAAAACGGAAGAAGAATGGAAAAAAGAATTGACACCTGAGCAATTCCATGTATTGAGAGAAAAAGGAACAGAAAGACCATTTACAGGTGAGTATGATAAACATTTTGAAAAAGGAGTTTATAAATGTGCTGCGTGCGGTAATGTATTATTTGAATCCGATACAAAATTTGATTCCGGATGCGGCTGGCCCAGCTTTTTTACTCCATTAGCAAAGAATAGAGTTGTTTACAAAGAAGACAGAAGCTATGGAATGGTTCGCACAGAAGTTATGTGCGCTAAATGCGGAGGTCATTTAGGTCACGTTTTTGATGACGGACCCGAACCAACCGGACAGCGTTACTGTATGAATTCTGTTTCCTTAAAGTTTGAGAAGAAAGAAGAATAGCTCTGAGAAAAACGAACAATTACTCTTCTGAAACTTCACAGGCTTCGAACATATTTCCATCGGGATCACAGAATCTGTAGAACTTTATTCCTTCTGCATCAACCAGTTCATCAACATTAACCTCTTTTTTAACCAGTTCATTTCTTGATGCAACAGCATCGCTGGTTCTGAAGATAGGATATGAACTTCTTTCTTTTTGCGGAACGGTTTTTTCGCTTGTCTGCCAGATCGTAAGACTTGTCGGTGAACCTGTATCAAATACAACCAGCTTTGAAGTATGACCTTCGAATATCACTTCCATACCTAACTTATCTTCATACCATTTTTTTGATAGCAGATAGTTTGATACTCTTATTATAACTGTATCAATTCCTTCAAAAACAGGTGTGGATTTTTTGCTCATAGAATTTCCATTATTATTGTTTGATCTTTATACGGATAAAACGGGATGCTCAAACCCGAGCATCCTTAAATTTGATCCTCTAATTTATATCAAACTTATTATTAAACTGGTTTGAATCCGGAATATTTTTATTAGCCAGTTCAACACTAACTGGTTTTGATGTTATCTCGGCTTCAAGCCAGAATGAATCTTTTCCATCCTCCCAGATATTAACTGTTTCTGTAAGATTGAGTTGGCTTTCATTCCCTAAATGAATTGTTATGTCAACGGGAGTCGGCAATTCACCGGTTTTCTCAACAAGTATTTTCATTTTATTGTTTTCAACCTTTACATCTTTAATTGCCAGATCAGAAACACCCCTTTCAAAGAACCAGGGATTAACAAGCCATTCTAAACTTCTGCCTGAAATATTTTCAAATGTATGAAAGAAATCATAGGGAGTCGGATGCTTTCCATTCCACCGGCTGATAAATTCTTTCAGCGCTTTGGAAAATAATTCTTTACCAAGTGCATTCTGAATAATTTCAAATGCCAGAGCAGGTTTATAGTAGCTCATCAAACTAAGATGCGGATTACGTGATGCATAAGAAGGAATCATCAACGGAAAATCAAATTCATTATTTGCCCAGTTGCTGTAACCGAACGCAGCTCTTGTCCGGTGATCATAGTCCGAAAGCTCAATCTGAAGATCCCACGGAAGAAAGTATGCCATGCCTTCGTCAATCCATGAGAAACGAGTTTCGTTTGTGCCTACATAAAACGGAAAATACATATGCGCAATTTCGTGAGAGGTTACATAAACATCATTCACTAAGCTGTTAAAATCACCATCGTTAACAATCATAGGGAATTCCATTCCGCCTTCACCATTGAATACAGTGATTTGCGGGTAAGGATAAACAATACCCGGCATTGTGTTAGAGAAAAACTCTATCGATCGTCTTGCCATTCCTGATGCCTGTGTGAAGAATTCTGATTCAGGATTATACGCCGCAAAACAGCTTACTCTTTTTCCCGGTTCTAATTCTATACTTGTTCCATCCCATAAATATTTATCGCTTACTCCAAATGCAAAGTCGGGGATATAATCAGCTTTATATTTCCAGGTAGTAAATCCGTTTTCAGAGTTATAAATATTCTTTCCGATATCTTCGGTAGTTACAATATTTATAACTTCATCTGAAGTGAGAGAGTTAACATATCTATCATAGATCATAGAGGATAAAACATATTCAGGATTAGTAAGTTCACCTGTTGCCCAAACTGCAAATCCGGCAGGAACTTTTATCTCAACTTTCATATTTGAATATCCGTTATAGAATTCATGCTCACCATTATAACTGAGAAGATCCCATTTATAAATATCATCGTAGACAGCAATTTTAGGATACCAGTAAGCAACAAAGAAAGTAGATTCATCATAAGCACCCATCCGGGGATTTTCGCCATAAGGAAGTGTAAAGTTCCAATCAATTTCAAAATTTTCTGATGAATTAGGGGGAAGGAGGTTATCAAGTTTAATAATAAGATTTGTTCCCTGTATGTTTATAATCTTATCATCTGTATTGAGACTTATATTTTTATCATTCACTTTTATTTTTTCAATTTTTACTCCTTCTGTTACAGACTCTTTAGGAAGTTCGCTGTTTCTTGCGGCACCAAGCTTGTTCATATTCTGATGAATTTTGAAAACGATACTTTTCAAAGTATCCGGACTATTATTATAGTAAACAATTTTTTCAGAGCCTTTAAGCATTTTAGTTGAAGGAACAATTTCAACCTTTATATCATACTCGGAAAAATTCTGCCAGTAATTTGGTCCCGGCTTTCCGTCTAATGATCTTGTCTGGTTCTTATAAGCATTTTTATACTCTTTCGGCATATAATAATCAGGTCCGGAAGAAGCACCCAGTTGAAATGTAAATAGTAACAAAAATGAAACAAAAGAAACAGTTTTTGCTGGTGTCATAATTTACCTTCAGGATATGTTAATGATTCGGAGGGAAAAATAAGCCGTCAATACTTAGAAAATAAGCATAAAATGATGGACGGCTTAAATAAACTTTATTCGTTAAGTTTACAGTCGAAAAGAATAATATTAAAGGAGATCAAATGAAAAAATTATTAATAACAATCGTAATTATAGCATTTTACTTTTTGGGTTGCGATGAAGAGGATTTAGTAGATACTACAATTACAGCGAAGGAAAAACTTAATGAAGTCATTATAAAGGCTCAATCAGATTTTGCGGGAGATGCACAGCTTTCCGCTATTTACGGTCGAGAAGTTAGCACAACCGGCGAGATTGACCTGACAAACACTTCATCTGTCAGTGCATTCGTTTATGTTATGCAATCCGGTCAGCTTCAAAGTAATGAATTCTATGTTCCTGTATTCGGAGCCGGCCCGGTTAAATCACCGATAAATTTTTCCACTATGCTTTCATTTATTCAAGATACAACTGCAGGAAATATTTTGGGTTCGGTATTCGGCAGATTGGCAACAGTCACTGTTGATCCAAATGCAAGTTACGATGATAGTCCCCAGGCAATGTCGAAAGCATTAAATGCTGGCGGAAGTGCTTTTATGAATCAGAATACCGGAAGCAGAATTGATATGTTTCTTGTACCGGGAAAATCTATTGATACAACATTAGCTGTGTCAAATACTGCCGATTGGATAGTTAATTTCTATTCGAATAATAAATCGCTTGTACTCTGGATAAGAGGAGACAATGTAACTACAATTTCCGGAAATTGAATTGGTGTTAAGGAAATCTTAAAACAATGATTGTTTATTTCAACGGCAAATATGTTTCACCGGATGAAGTGAAAATTTCTCCCTACGATCGCGGCTTTCAATATGCAGATGGAGTTTATGAGGCTTTAAGAACTTATAATGGAAAATTGTTTCGGTATGAATCTCATATGAAACGATTGCAGTATAGTATGAATGAATTGAATATTAATTTTACCAGACTTTATGAATTTGAATTCATTGCACATAAACTTGCTGAAATGAACAATATGCTATCCGAAGATTTTTCTGTTTACATTCAGATAACACGGGGAGTCCAGTTTCCACGTAAGCATAATTATGAAGATAATCTTACACCAACAGTTTTTATTTCAGTTTCTAAGTTAAAAGATAATAGTGAACAGATTGAAAAAGGAGTTAAAGTTATTCTTGAAGAAGATATCAGATGGACAAGATGTGATATTAAATCTATTTCAATACTGCCGTCAATTATGGGGAAAACCAAAGCAGTAAATTCAGATGCTTATGAAGCTATTTTTCATCGTGATGATAAAATTACGGAGGGTTCTCACACTAATTTTTTTGCGGTAAAAGATGATGTTGTATATACTGCTCCTTTATCAAATTTTATTCTTGAAGGAATAACGAGAGCATTAATAATAGAACTATGTAATCAAAACAAAATAGATGTTGCTGAAGATTATATAAGAGTTAATGAGCTAAAAAGTTTTGATGAAATTTTTATAACTGGTACAACTACAGAAGTTACTCCAGTTATTCAGATAAATGATTGGATTATTGGCAATGGTTCACCAGGTAAATCAGCCAGAAAAATACAAAAAATTTTTAAGGAGTATATAAAATCAATTTAATTAAATCGGTTATAATCCGCTTAATCCGTGTTACATTTTCATTAAGGAGAATAGAACACGGATTATACTTATGCGACGGATAATCACTGATTAGAAAATGAATAATGCCGGATAAAACCACAAACATATTTTTATTAACAGGCGATTGGTTCGATTACCAGGGACGAAACACACTCAGGTTTTTCGGTACCTCGGAAGAATTTGGTACTACCGAGATTATTATCAATAATAATAAACCTGTTTTCTTTGTGGAGCGGAGTGCAATGCTTACCGGATTGAAGCAAACATTTCTCCGTAAAAAAGTCGAGATGAAAACTTTTTCCGGCTCACCGGTTGATGCACTTTATTTCAATACAATGAAAGACTATCGTCAGTCTGTTGATGATTTGCAAGAAATAGGAATTACTACATATGAATCGGATGTTGATCCTATAAGAAGATTTTTAATGGAGCGTTTTATAAATGCTCAGATGAGAGTGACCGGTGAAACAAAAGTAAAAAATGGAATAACAACTTTTACTAATCCCAAAACCGAATCATGTGAAATAAACCCTTCTTTTGTTGTTGCATCAATTGACATTGAAACATCAGGAAATGGCAGTGATCTTTATTCTATAGCAGTTCACATAACCGGAAGAAAAGGTGAGCATAAAAGAATATTTATGATCGGGGAATCACCAAAGAAATATCCGGAAGAACTCTCATTTCATACCGATGAAAAAAATTTGCTATACTCATTCTTTGAGTGGTTTAATATCATTGATCCTGATATAATTATTGGTTGGCATGTTATTGGCTTCGATCTGCTTTTCCTTGACAACAAGTGCAAAGAACTCAACATCAATTTTGAAATAGGAAGAAACGGTGGCAGAGTTTCCATAAGAAGAAGAGAGCCAAGAGGATATTTTGCTTCACTGCCGGGAAGAGTGATAATTGACGGACCAACTGCATTGCGAACTTCATTTTTTAATTTTGAGGATTTCAAACTTGAAACAGTTGCTCAGGAACTTTTAGGAGTAGGTAAAATAATTACTTCAGATGATAATAAAGTTGAAGAAATTGAAAGGCTTTTTATTGAGGACAAAGTTTCACTTGCCGAGTATAATATTCAGGACTCAGTTCTTGTAACTGAAATACTGAATAAAACCGGTATCATAGATCTTTATGTAAAACGTGCCCAGCTATCTGGTTTGTTAATGGAGCAGCTTGCAATGATGACTGCTGCATTCGATCATTTTTATTTGCCGAAACTTCATCGTTATGGTTATGTTGCGCCGGATGTAAAAGATCTTGAGGCAACAGAACATTCAGCAGGCGGACACGTTCTTGATCCTATCCCTGGAATTTATGATGATGTTGCTGTGCTTGATTTTAAAAGTCTGTATCCAACAATAATTCAAACATTTAAGATTGATCCCTTATCCAGATTACTTTCTGTTAACGATACCATTACAACCCCGGAAGGATTTAAATTTTCGTCCACACAGCATTTCTTACCTGAGTTTATTAATCAGTTAATGGAGCAGAGAACACTTGCAAAGAAGAAGAATGACAAAGCATTATCTCAGGCAATTAAAATTCTCATGAACAGTTTTTATGGAGTGATGGGATCATATGGGTGCAGGTTTTATCATCCGGATTTACCATCAGCAATTACAGGAACAGGAAAACATCTTCTGCTGGGCAGTAAATTTTTTCTGGAAGAGCGGGGATACAAAGTTGTCTATGGTGATACAGATTCACTTTTTGTAATGATGATTCAGGAACCTGAAATAGATTATCACAAAGCCGGTAATGAACTAGCTGAAATGTTAAACAAATTCTGGAAAGAAGAATTAAAGTATAAATATAATGTTGAATCTTATCTGGAAATTGAATTTGAAAAGTACTATCGAAAGTTTATTATTACTCCGGCAAGAGGAAGTGATATCGGCGCAAAGAAAAGATATGCGGGACTTCTAAGCAAAAATGGTGAAGAAGAAATTGAATTTGTCGGTTTGGAATTTGTCCGTTCAGACTGGACACGAATTGCAAAGGAATTCCAAACTGAACTATATAATAAAATTTTCAATAATGAAGAGGTAGATGATTGGATTCGTTCGGTTGTGGCTAAGCTGAAAAAAGGTGAGTTTGATGAAAAGTTGATTTACAAGAAACGATTAAGAAAAGATGTTGAAGAATATGTAAAGAATGTTCCACCCCATGCACGAGCCGCAAAACTTTTACAGGAACCTGGTGATACAATTTACTATGTTATAACCCACCGCGGTCCGATTCCAATACAATTAAAACATAACGATATTGATTATGATCATTATATTGATAAGCAATTAAAACCCATTGCAGATTCAGTGCTGTCTTTACTCGGTAAATCATTTGATAATATTGTCCAGACAGATCAATTGAGTTTTTTCTGATAATAAATCATTCTTTTAATGTTGAGGTTTAAATGAACAAATTTTTAACAAATAACATCATTCGGACTCTGTTTTTATTCTCATTGTTTTTAATCCAATGCGGAACCAGGCAAGATTCACATAATGCTGATCTTGATGAAGTTATCTTATCGGACACAGAGAATTTCTTCTATATAGATGTAAAGAACTATCCTATAAAAAACAAGCAACAGCCGATTGGAATATTTGATTCCGGTACGGGTGGACTAACAGTAATGGATGCGATTGTAAATTTTGATGGATTTGATAATGAATCAAGAATTCTGAACAGCGATGGTGTTTTAGATTTTGAAAAAGAGTGCTTTATCTATCTGGCAGATCAGGCAAATATGCCATATGGAAATTATCCTTCAGAGGGGAAGACTGATGTACTGGAAGAACATATCTTGAAAGATATGCAGTTTCTGCTGAGCAATAAGTATTATCGTTTTGCTGAAGACAAACAGTATCAAAAAGATAAACAGCCTGTTAAAGCTATTGTTATTGCCTGCAATACTGCTACTGCCTACGGTATGGATGACATTGAAAACTTTTTGAAAAAAGCACACCTGGACATTAAAGTAATTGGCGTGATAAACGCAGGAGTTAAAGGTGCTTTAGAATATATTTCTAAAGATGAAGATTTCAGCGTAGCAGTTTTGGCAACGGAAGGAACAGTATTATCAAATGGTTACGTTAATGCAATTAATGATTATATAAAAAATAACGGATACAAAGGTGATGTTAACATATTTCAGCAAGCCGGTGTTGGATTAGCCGGCGCCATAGATGGAGTTAATGATTATATCAGTTCGTCGGCATCATCCATCAGAAAAGAATACAGAGGCCCTTCGCTAGCAAATGAACAGGCAAAAATTGATAACACTATTCTGAATCGCTATAACTTTGATTGGAACGGCAATAAAATTTTATTCACGGGAGAAAAAAATAATCCTGATGAATTACAATTAAACTCAATCGAAAATTATATTTACTATAATATTGTATCGCTTCTTGAACAGATAAGAAAATCCGAAACCGCCAAGCCGCTGAAAACAATTATTCTCGGCTGCACACACTATCCATTTTACAGTGACATATTCGACAGGAAATTAAAAGAGTTATATAAATATAAAGAAAACGGCGAGTATGTTTATAGAAAATTTATGAAGGAAGAGATCACGTTAATTGATCCCGCTGTTAACACGGCTAAAGAATTATATGAATACCTTAATCAAAATGATTTATTCAACAGTGCCAGTATGGATAAAAGTGAATTCTATATTTCTGTTCCTAATATTCTGAATGAAAATGTAAAAATGGAGTCAGCTGGAAATTTTACTTATGAATATAAATACGGACGTGATGCAGGAAATATTCAGCAGTATGTTAAACGTGTTCCTTTCAACAAAGCTAATCTTCATCCTGATGTAATAGAGATGCTGAAAGAAAAAACACCATTATTATATCAATTGATTATTGAGTTCAATCAGAAAAATGAAAAGACAAATTACTTAAGGGAAAATGATCTGGGATTATTATAAAATTATATGAATAGGAGTTAAACTTTGAAAATTGAATTTATAGGTGGTGCAAGAACAGTTACCGGTTCACAGCATTTACTGCATATTAATGGTAAAAAAATTCTTTTAGAGTGCGGACTCTTCCAGGGAAAAAGAAGTGAAACTTACGAAAAGAATAAAAACTTCAAATTTAATCCGGAAGAAATAGATGTAATGCTTCTATCACACGCTCACATAGATCACAGCGGAAATATTCCCAATCTTGTGCGGCATGGGTATAAAGGAGATATTTATGCAACTGCCGCAACAGTAGATCTGTGCCAGATAATGCTAAGAGATTCAGCTTATCTGCAGGAAAAAGATATTGAGTTCGTGAACAAGAAAAGAAAAAAGAAAGGTGAGCTTCCGGTTGAACCGCTTTATGAAATTGATGATGTTGAACAGGCAATGTCCCAATTTATCGGTGTGCAATACAACAGACAGATTGATATTTTTCCCGGAGTCAAAGCAACATTCAGAGATGCCGGTCATATACTCGGATCAGCAGGTATTCAATTAGATATTGATGAACCGAATGGAAAAAAAATCCGTTTTGGTTTTTCCGGTGATATCGGACGACCGGATGCCCCGGTTATTCGTAATCCGGATGTACTTCGCGATCTTGATGTATTGATTATGGAATCAACTTATGGTAATCGATTTCATTCCGTAGCAGAAGAAGTTGAAGAAGAATTTGCATCCACAATAAGAGAAGTTATTGACAGACGTGGAAAAGTTATCATTCCTGCATTTGCAGTTGGAAGAACGCAGGCGGTAGTTTATATGCTGCATAAACTTTTCGATCAAAACAGGATTCCGTCAATGCCCATTTATGTTGATAGTCCCTTAGCATCGAATGCTACGAACGTATTTCGTGCACATCCGGAATGTCTTGATAGGGAAACATACAGAGTCTTTTTAGAAGAAGGGGATGATCCGTTTGGTTTTGAAAGACTATCCTATACCAAAACAGTAAATGATTCAAAAAAACTGAATACTTCAGAAGAACCGATGATTATTATCTCTGCATCTGGAATGGCAGAAGGGGGCAGAATATTGCATCATTTGAGAAATAACATTGAAAATCCAAAAAACCTTATTCTTTTTGTGGGATATGCTGCACAACACACCTTAGCCCGGAGAATAATGGATGGAGAAAATGAGGTAAATATTTTTGGTGAAACTTTTAACGTGCGTGCCGCTGTCAAAACAATGGATTATTTTTCAGGACACGCAGATCAGAGAGAATTACTGGATTATTTGAAATATAATCCTCCGGAAAAACTGAAAAACCTATTTTTAGTGCATGGAGATGAAGATCAGGCGAATCCTTTTATGGAAAAATTGTTCTCATCAGGGTATAAAAATGTGCACTATCCAAAATCAGGTGAGATTTTCGACACATAGTTAAAAAGGTATACAAATTTAACTTACTTAGTAACCAGGATAATGTTATATTCGCAGGTTTCGGTTCCGGTAAATTTTTAATAAACGCGTTATTAAACAAATAAGGAGTGATTCAATTTGAAAATCACCAAGCAATTTACTAACAGAGAGAGCAAATCTCTTGATCAGTATTTGCAGGAAATAGGCAAAGTCAGTCTCTTAACCCCTAATCAGGAAATTGAACTTGCCATTAAAATAAAGAAGGGCGACAGACT
>JAWOIK010000186.1:0-3554 GCA_046484705.1 Ignavibacteriaceae bacterium
TGCAGACTAAGAAGATGATTCTGTTGAAGTAAACTATGATTGCAGTAATGATATTAAAGCCCTGCTGCTGTTCAAGCGGGGCTTTTTTATTTTAATTTATTGAATGCAGGTGATCATTTTAATTTCCTGCAACACTCCTTGCATATACAATATAATCCGTTAACGCCGGTTCACCGCCGGCATCTCTTACAAGCAGCGCGACCTGTGCACGGTGATATGAAGAATGATTTATTGTGTGAAATACAATATCCATTAATGAATTTTTAAACTTGTCGCCTTTTGTATTCAAATAAGTAATTATTTCTGATAAGCCTTCTTCACCCCTTTCTTCAAGCAATCTAATCCATTTTGAAGTTATTATGCTTGATTGAGTAATACATTCATCAAGTGAATATTTTTCCCATGGACTGATCGGGATTTTTGCTTGTGTTACCCTGTCATACCACAGTTGTTCGGTTGCAACAATGTGCGATATTATAGTTAGAAGTCTGTCCGAAGGATCATCAAGCTTTTTAATTGATTTAACAGATTCTTTTGTTGCCCAATCAATATATATGAACAAATGAATAAAGTGTTCTTTAAAATCCATTATTGCCTCCTGTGAAATAGTATGACTGTGTCTTCGCGAATTACAGATCGTAAAGACACAGTCGGTTAAATGTTTATTCCTGCCAGTCCGGAACCCTGCCCGGAGTCCAGGGCGCCTTAAGTTTGTTCATCTCTGCTTCCAAATTTTTCAAATCGATCTCTATCAGGTTCTGAAGATTATGCAGAACTCGTTTAAACTCTTCGGCAGCAATGTAATAATTATTAATATATGTTGTAGTCGGTGCGGATGAAGTTCTCCACATTCCGCCGGACACTTCGCTTACCCTGTTTGATATAGTCGGCTTTGTCGGCTCATTCCGTTTGCTTATCGTTTCATCTCTAACAAGCAAAGTATATAATTCATTTTGCTTTACTGATAGATCATTAGCTTTTACGATCAATTCATAAGGAGCATTTTCGGTTTGATGCAAAGCCGCTTTAATAATATCAACTTTTGTTTCAAGATCGTTCAGAGATTCAACGGCACCATTTACTGCCCGGCTAAGTTCGGCAACCTTTTTATGAAATTCTGTTAATGCAGTTCTGTCATCTGCAGGAAGTGTTACATTGTTAAGAACTTTTGCTTCAAACTGAACCGGACCTGCAGCCTGGTTCAAATTGCCGTCGTGAAACACATACATAGTTACAAAATAATTACCCGGCATAACCGGAAAACCGCTTGCTTCATCATCAGAGGATTTCTTTACAGGTCTTGTTGAAGGATAGCGTAAATCCCATGTTATTCTGTTTATTCCCGATTTAATGTCCGACTTCAATCTTCTGACAATATTTCCATCCTCATCCTTTATCTCAAAAAGAAGATATGGTTTTTCTTCAAGATCCTCTTTTCTTAACTGATCCCACGAAGGATAATGAACCGGTTCACCTTTATCGATCAGTTTTTTTTCTTCATCCTGTCGTAATTTTTTTCTGGTTTTCGGTGCTTCTTTAATGTAGTAAGTAAACGTTGCACCGAATTCGGGATTATCTGCTTTATAAAATGATGAACCAAGTGAACTGAATGTCGCACTTCTTTTGTGAAACATCAAAGCATCTTTAACTGGAAACAGTTTATAATTTTCCGTCTCAAGTGTTGTCTCATTTATATCTCGTAGTGGTGCATAATTATCCAGTATGTAAAATCCTCTGCCGAATGTAGCAAGAGCCAGATCATTTTCTCTTCGCTGAATATCAAGATCTCTTACAGCCTGAGTGGGTAAATCTCCTTTAAGCTGAATCCAGTTTTTGCCACCATTGATGGTAAAGAAAACGCCGTACTCAGTTCCAATAAAAAGAAGATCAGATTTTATATGATCCTGTGAAATTGCATGAATTACCTGCGGCTCTTTTAAATCACCAGTAATGAATCTCCAGCTTTTACCTCTATCATTGCTCACAAGAATGTATGGTTTGAAGTCTGCCCGCTTATGATTATTGAAAGCAGCATAAACCGTGTTAGCATCGTGCAGTGAAGCAAATAAACAGCTTACATAAGTCATATCAGGAACTCCGGGAAATGATTCCACTTTTCTCCATGTTTCCCCGCCGTTTTCAGTAACCTGAATAAGACCATCGTCTGTACCAACGTAAATAAGACCTTCTGCCAGAGGAGACTCGGAAAGAGAAACTATATTTCCGTAAAATGATGTTGATGCATTTTTAGACACCGCATCAACACTCCATACTTTATCCATTACAGGAAGTTTGTTCCGGTCAACCAGTCTTGTTAGATCATCACTGATAACCTGCCATGTATTTCCTCTGTCATCACTACGGAATACTTTATTTGCTGCAGCATATAACCTGTTTGCGTGCGGACTTAAAATTAAAGGAGTATCCCAATTCCATCTGTATGGTTCTTCATCTTTTCTTTCCTGCGGCTTAATGCTCATGCGTTCACCGCTTTGCATATCATACCTTGTTAATCCGCCGTATTGCCACTGACAATAAATAATGTTTGGGTTTTCAGGATCGGTTAAAGCTTCATATCCATCACCGCCGACAAGAGGAATAAAATCGGCATTAACTATTCCTTCATTATTAATTGTTTGCGAAGGAACGATCATACTGTTGTTATCCTGAGTTCCACCCATCACGCGGTAGAATGGTTCATAGTTATCAACACTAACTCTGTAAAATTGTGTGATTGGAAGATTATCTTTGAAGTGAAAGGTTTCACCTGAATCAAAAGTTTCATAAATGCCGCCGTCACCGCCGATTAAATAGTGGTCAGTATTTGCGGGATTGATCCAGAGTGCATGATCATCAACATGTCTTGAAGGGCGTTTAATTCTTTCAAAAGTTTTTCCGCCGTCAGTTGTATTTGCCGAATAAGTATCCAGAGCATATACTTTATTCAAATCGAGAGGGTCGCATACAATCTCGCTGTAGTACTGTGGACTCGCATTTTTATAATTGCTCATTTTCTCCCAGCTTGCACCGCGGTTAGTAGTTCTGAAGAATCCGCTTTTATCATCTGCGGCTTCAACTATTGCGTAAATATAATCGGGATTGACCGGTGAGATTGCCAAACCAATTCTGCCAACATCGCCCGATGGTAAACCACTTTTTAATTTATTCCAGGATTTTCCTGCATCGGTGGATTTATAAATTGCAGATTCTGGTCCTCCGTTTATTAATGTCCACACATGTCTTCTTCGTTGATATGAAGCAGCATACAGTACATCAGGGTCGCGAGGATCCATAACAACATCTGTTACCCCTGTATTTTCACTTATGTATAGAACAGAATCCCACTTTGTTCCGTAATCAGTGGATTTGAATAAACCGCGTTCTCCGCCAGGACCCCACAACGGACCTTGAGATGCGACATAAATTATTTTTGAGTCGCGGGGATCAATTAAAATTTTTGGGACCGCTCGCTTTAAGAATACCTGGTCCCTTTCGGAGCAAGGGTGGTAAAAAAGGCGGCTTTCGTTTTCACTCTCCCAGCTTCCTTACTGCTT
>JAWOIK010000303.1:0-4883 GCA_046484705.1 Ignavibacteriaceae bacterium
TTGTTGATTATTGGTCTGATTATTATACTAATCATTCTTAGTCCCGGAAAACCCAGGCAATTTTTGGATGAAAACGGAAATAAACTTATAAACAGCCTTTCGGAAAAAGTATTCCTTGATATAAATGGCTCCAGGCAGGGGATGTTTATTAAAAGTAAAAATCCGGATAACCCTGTTCTTTTATACTTACATGGAGGAATGCCGGTTTATTTTTTAACGGAAAAATATCCTACGCATCTTGAAGATAATTTTACTATGGTTTGGTGGGATCAAAGAAATTGCGGAATATCATACAGTTCTGGCTCTGCGCACAATACAGCCACAATAGAGCAGCTTGTTGATGATACCATCGTATTAACAAAATATTTATTAGAGCGATTCAGAAAAGAAAAAATATATTTGATGGGACATTCAGGAGGGACTTATCTTGGTGTTTATGTAATTGATAAAGCGCCGGAATTATTCGAAGCATATATCGGAATAGCTCAAATGTCAGATCAACTGTCATCAGAAAAGCTTGCTTATGATTTCATTCTAAATCAGTATAAAGAAACGAATAATCAGAAAATGGTGAAATACTTTCAGAGCATTAGTTTAAATGATAATGATGAAATTCCGGAAGCATATTTGAAGAGGAGAGATGCTGCTATGCATGAGATTGGTGCTGGAACAATGAGAAATACTAGAAACTTGATATCAGATCTTTTTCTGGTTTCACTATACTTTAGTGAATATACTTTGTCTGAGAAATATAATTTATGGGCTGGTAAGTCAAAATTCGGTATTAGTCAAAACTGGGAGGAAATGGCACGCACCAACCTTATAGAAACTAAGAATGATTTTAAAATACCGGTTTATTTATTTCACGGAATGTATGATTATACCTGTTCATACGAATTGGCAAAGACGTATTTCGATATAATCAAAGCACCAATAAAAGGTTTTTATACTTTTGATCAATCAGCACATAGTCCTTTGTTTGAAGAGCCCGAAAAAATGAATAGAATCTTAATCAATGATGTTAAGAAATTAAAAACGGATTTAGCTGATAACTAACCGGTTAAAAAATCGTAAAGGTTATCATCATTCAAAAAGTGGATGGATAATAATGGATCTGATGATTTACCGTAAAACCAAAGTATCAGGTCCGCTTACTTTATTAATATGACATATACATGCGTCTGCATTGATCAGATATTGAGCACCAACTTCAAGCGAATCATTTTCTGCGGTAAATAAAATCGTCTTCGGAACTGAGCTGAAATCATGCACATAACTGTCATTCATTATGGTATACTGCCCCGGAAAAAATGGCGGCTCCTGCGGAAATGAATACATCTTGCCGGATTCATCCTCTATTGTTGATATCAATCCGCTCACAGGACTATTCAGAGTGTCAACCACAACAACGGTAATTGATCTGAAATCATCGGTGCAAACACAATCTAAGCTATCACTTGTACATGAAGAAATATACAATGCAGCCGTTAAAATTAACACATAATAGTATTTCATATTTTTATCAGATTATTTACATGGTTAACTTAACCAGATTCTGCAAAGCATCAAGTCCAAAATTATAGTTTTACCAGCGATAACTTATCATAAAGATTCATAAATTTGCACCATAACATTTAAAGTCAATAAATCAATAAAAGAGAATTATGAGTTCTAAAACCGGAGTGTTATTAATTAATCTTGGAACGCCGGACAGTCCTTCAGTTAAAGATGTAAGAAGATATTTGTTTGAGTTTTTGAATGATCCCCGTGTTATAGACATAAATCCCATCGGCAGGTTTTTCCTTGTAAATTTTATAATTGTTCCGTTCCGTGCACCAAAATCCGCGAAAATTTATAAAGAACTATGGACAGAAAATGGATCTCCTATAATTATATACGGCGAATCCGTTAAGGAAAAATTACAAAAGGAACTTGGAGATAAGTTTGAAGTTGAACTTGCAATGCGTTATCAGAATCCTTCGCTCGATGAAATTCTTGCAAGAATGAAAAAGAAAAGTTATAAAAAAATAATAGTGTTTCCGCTATTCCCGCAGTATGCATCTGCAAGTACGGGTTCTGCAATTGATAAAGCAATGAAAATAATCAGCAAGTGGTGGGTAATACCGGAGTTAAGAATTATAAGTCAGTTTTATGATGATGAAGGATACATAAATTCAGTAGTCGAGCAAGGGAAAAAATATAATGTAGAGGATTATGATCATGTCTTATTCAGCTATCACGGACTTCCGGTCAGACAGGTTGATAAAGTTTATGAAGACGGCAAACCCTGTGACGATCACAATTGTGAGAATGAAATTACCGAAGACAATAAATATTGTTATAAAGCAGTCTGCTATGCTACAACAAGAATGATAGCGGAAAGACTTAACATTCCAAAAGAAAAATATACTTTATGTTTTCAATCAAGATTGGATAAAGACTGGCTTGAGCCTTTTTCAGACAAAGTAGTTATTGAACAGGCAAAGAAAGGCGCAAAAAAACTGCTTGTTTTCAGTCCTGCTTTTGTTGCAGATTGTCTCGAAACAACAATTGAAATAGGTTTGGAATATCAGCAATTGTTTGAAGAGCATGGCGGAGAAAAAGTTCAGTTAGTCGAAAGTCTTAACGATCATCCAAAGTGGATTGAAGCATTAAAGAGTATGATATTAAGAGAAGCATAATCACAAATATTAATTACTGATATGATTAATCAAGGAAAAAAACTAAAACGTGAAGCTAAAAGACAGGTCGGTAAAATCAAGAGGATAATAAAACCTAAAGCGAAAAAAGCCGGACTTGCCCCCGGCACATTGATTTATACAGGTGAAAAGTCCGAGCAGCCGATTAAAATTTCAGTTCTTGATTATATGGGAGAGGATTTTGAAGAAAGAGAAGTTAAAAACGTTGAAGAGATTTTCTCACTTATAAAAACCGAATCTAATTCCTGGATTAATATAGATGGAATTCATAACATAGAAACAATTGAAAAAATCGGAAAGCGGTTTGATATACATCCTCTTGTACTTGAAGATATTCTGCATACCACACAGCGTCCTAAACTGGAAGATTATGACAATTCTATATTCATAGTCTTGCGAATGTTTATTTTCAATGAAGAAGCACAGGAAATTAAAAATGAACAGGTAAGTTTAATTCTTGGTAAGAATTATCTTTTAACTTTTCAGGAAGATATCGGCGATGTGTTTGATTCTGTACGGGACCGTTTACGAAAAGGTGGACCGAAAATACGAAGCGGCGGCGTAGATTATCTGACTTATGCTTTAATAGATGCAGTTGTTGACAGCTACTTTCATATTCTTGAAAAAATCGGAGAGGATATTGAAACTCTGGAAGATCGGTTAGTAACAAATCCAGATCGTGATGATCTTCAGAAGGTTCATCAACTAAGAAGAGATCTTATTCTTTTGAGAAAATCCGTTTGGCCTTTACGTGAAGTATTAAGCCAGATGCAGCGGAATGAAAACGGAATGATTCAGAAATCCACCGAAATTTATCTTCGCGATGTTTATGATCATACAATCCAGGTGATTGATACAATTGAATCCTATCGTGATATGGTAGTTGGAATGCTGGATGTTTATCTTTCAAGTCTGAGCAACAAGATGAATGAAGTGATGAAGGTTCTAACAATCATTGCAACTTTATTCATTCCACTTACTTTTTTTGCAGGTGTGTACGGAATGAACTTTGACCACTTTCCGGAACTTCATTATAAGTGGATGTATCCCTGGGGATTCTGGATTTTTACAATTATGGTAATCGGGTTAATGCTATGGTATTTTAAAAGAAAAAAGTGGTTGTAGACAAACAGAAGTAATTATTGAAAACTTTTCTTCACATAAGTGCATTAATTCCCATACCGTTATTTACTCTTCCGGTTTGGTTTTTTACTTTAAATAAAAAGCCGCAGATTGCGTTTATTGCAGCTAAAATTTTCAACTTCCAGTTGAGTCTTATTACATATCTGATTGCCGGTGTTATGCTTATTCCACTCTATATTGGATTTGCACTAATTATCTTTCTGATTCTTTATTACACCATATTTATAATTAAGAATATAAAAAAAGCTGCTGCAGGAAATCTTGTGTATCCGTATTCAATAAAATTTTTATAACCGGAAAAATGAACTTCGCTGACAATATTATTCTTGAAAACGAGACTGTACTATTAAGACCTCTTAAAAAAAAGGACTATAACTTCTTTAAGGATATTGCATTTCATCCTGAAATATGGAAGTTTAATGTTACCAGCGCATCCAATAAAAATGAACTGCAGAAATGGATTGAAAATTCATTAGAGTCAAAGAAAAATAATCTTAGATATCCTTTTACAATTGTTGATAAAAAATCAGAAAAAGTTTTTGGAAGTACAAGTATTGGAAATATATCATTAAAAGATAAACGTGCAGAGATTGGCTGGACGTGGCTTGGATTGGAATTTCAGGGAACCGGAATTAACAAACACTGTAAGTTCTTGCTTTTACAATATCTTTTTGAACAGTTAAAATTTGAAAGAGTTGAATTTAAAACGGATGCTTTAAATCTTAAATCCAGAAGGGCACTGCAAAAAATAGGTGCCAAAGAAGAAGGCATTTTAAGAAGTCATACTCTGATGCATGACGGCAGAAGAAGGGATACAGTATATTACAGCATTCTGAAAGACGAATGGCAATCAATCAGAAAAGATATATTCCAACAAACCGATTAAGTGATGAAACCAAATCTGCTTTTTATAAACTCAATTACAATTTTCGGTGGCGGTGAAGTGTGGATGATTACTGCAATGAAGGAGTTTAGAATACGGGGGTATGATGTAACTCTTATCTGTAAACCTGAAGCTGAAATAATTAAACATGCTAAGGC
>JAWOIK010000012.1:0-22670 GCA_046484705.1 Ignavibacteriaceae bacterium
ATTTAACTTCCGGATCTGACAGCCGCGAGAGATTAGAGCAGGGCGATCTGGTTTTGAATAATAATATCTGGTGGTTATTTGGGGCAGGATCCACTTTAGAATCTATAATTCCACAGGATTTTGTACGAACATATTTTAATGCTAATAATAATCAAGTTGTGGATCCGCAAATAAACAGCATCAGCCGTGAACATAACGGAGGGTTGGATCCAAGACCAGCTTCTTCCGGACCTGCCGGCAGCGGTGCAGTTGCTCCTTCAGACCCTTATTTTGTTACAACATCTTATTATGGTGCCTTCAACCCGAATGCTCCATTGTGGACTAGCGGCTGGACTGCATTATCTCAAACCGGTGTTACCAGCATTAATGATTTTGATATGGTAAATGAAATAATTCCGGATGAATTTAGTTTAAGTCAAAATTTTCCAAATCCATTTAATCCTTCAACAAAAATTAATTTTGCAATTCCAAAATCAGATAATATTAAAATAGCTGTTTATAATATACTTGGACAAGAAATGGCAGTTCTGGTTGACGGATTTGTAAATGCAGGCAGTTATGAAATAAACTGGGATGCATCAAATTTACCAAGCGGTGTATATGTTTATAGTATTCAGAGTGCGAATATTAATTTGTCGAAAAAAATGACTTTGCTGAAGTAATTCTGATTCTCTCCTCTCTCCTTCGACAAGGGACGCCAATTCTTTTGGCGTCCCTTTTTTAATTACATAAATTAATATTTTAGATTTAGTTACGTGAAAAATATATTTCAAATAAGTGTTGTTGTAGTATTGCTTAATAGCGTTTCCGGTTATTCACAGGATATAAAAAATTTTTATTCTGTAAGAGATTCGATTTCCGGTAGTGTGATTAATAAACATTTACAAATCCTGGCTCACGATTCACTCGAAGGAAGAGGAGTGGGCTCGAAAGGAATTGCAAAAGCAGCAGAATACATATCTCAACAATATTCAAAATTTGGGTTGGAAAGAGCACCATCGCTGAATAATTATTATCAGAATATTCCAATGCATGGTAGTATGCCGTTGCCTAAATCGGAATTAATTCTGATTAAAGATACTGATACTACTTTTTTGAAATATAGTGAGGATTATTTTCTTTATCGGTCAGGGCAGCAGACTTTTATACCAGTGCCATTGGATTTAGTGTTTGTAGGTTATGGTATTGTAGCTCCGGAATATGACCACAATGATTATCAATCTGTAGATGTAATAGGAAAGATAGTGGTATTTATTGACGGTGAACCTGAATCTGATGATATGGAATATTTTAAAGGTACAATACCAACTATCTATAGCTATCCTGAATCTAAAAGACGAATTGCAATTTCCCGTGGTGCTGCCGGTACAATTCAAATTAACTTAAATAGTAACATTGATTGGGAAACAATTAAAAAAGAGTTTAGTTCAGAAGATGTAACGCTTGCATATTCTGTTTCCGGCAACTTAAGTGTTCTATTAAATACAGGTATCGCCGAAAAACTTTTCGAGTATTCAGACTACACACTGAATGATATAATGTTGATGCATCAACAGAATAGCATCAGATCTTTTTACTTAAATTCTAAAATAAAGTTCAAAGGAGTATTCAGGGAAAGAGACTTCATTTCACAAAATGTGATTGGTTACGTTAAAGGCAGTGATCCTGAACTTCAACAAACTTACTTATTGGTTTCTGCACACTACGACCATCTCGGGATAGGTTTACCCGTTGATGGTGATTCGATTTATAATGGTGCACTTGATAATGCAATTGGTGTATCGGTAATGCTTGAATTGGCAAGTGCATTTGCTCAGTTAGCAGTAAAACCTAAAAGATCAGTAATATTCATTGCAACAACCGGAGAGGAAAAAGGATTGCTCGGCTCATCCTATTATGTTGATCATCCTGTTTTTCCTCTGCATAAAACAATAACTAATATTAATATTGACGGAATTGCAATGTTCCGTGATTTTACGGGATTAGTTTCGGTCGGGACAGAGTATTCAACTCTTGATCACTTTATTAAACAAACTGCCGATAGATATGATCTGGTGATGGAGGAAATACCTCCTCAATTTAGAAGCTTTGATGCTTTTAATAAATCGGACCAGTTAGCATTTGCATCAGGTGGTATCCCATCTGTACTTGTTCTGGAAGGATTAAGCAACAGAACAAAAAATGATGAAGAAGTATTGGAAGCATTCATTAATTACTATCTGGAAAAATATCATACGCCATTCGATGATCTGAACCAGATTATCGATACAGACGCTGCAGCCAGACATGCAAAAATATTATTTGATTTATGTTTTCATCTCGCCGATCAAAAATATGTTCCCGAGTGGAAAAGCGGCTCGCCGTTTATTAATGCACGTCTGAGAACGATAGCACAGAAAAGATGATTTATGAGACTAATCAAAATATTAACCAGTTTAGCTGTTCTGTTTTACAGTTGTTCTTATAGACCAACTGAAAAATCTGAAATTAAGATTATTGGTTCGGATACAATGTTTGAATTAACATCCAACCTTGCGGAACAATATATGAAAGATAACCCGGGTATATCAGTCATAGTTCTTGGCGGCGGTACTGCTACCGGAATAAGAGCATTAATCGGTAATGAGACGGATATATGCACTGCATCCCGTAATTTAAAACCTGATGAAGCAAAACTTCTGGGAGATTATTATGGTTCCCTTGCTTTAATATTTCTTATTGCAAAAGATGGATTAAGTGTTTATTTGCATCCTGATAATCCTATTAAGGATATGAGTCTTCAAAACGTTAAAGATATTTATACGGGAAAAATTAAAAACTGGAAAGAGATTGGTGGAAATGATGCTTCAATAATTACTGTTACACGAAATCCAAATTCCGGTACATATCTTTACTTCAAAGAACATGTTCTTGAAGGTGATGAATATATTTCAGGCCTGGTTGTCATTCCAACCACGAAGGAAATAGTCCGGTATGTAGAAGAAAATGTAAATGCGATAGGGTACGGAGGTATAGGTTATTCAGGTAATATTATCCATTCAAAGATAAATGGAATTGAACCTTCCGAATCTAATGTAAGGAATGATACATATCCCATCTCACGCTATTTACACTTTTTTACTACCAAAGCGCCTGAAGGAGCAGTTAAAAATTTTATTGATTGGGTATTGTCTCCGGTTGGTCAGGCTGTAGTTCGCAAATCCGGCTCTATAGCGTTATGGGAAAATAAATTATAACCTGCGATTAACAATTATTTAACATATCAGTAACATTTTAGTAATCGTACGAGGGGTTTAATAATGTAAATCCCGTATAAATAATTATGGAAAAATGTGATGACCGAAACCAAAGATTTATTTATAACATTAAGTACCGATCCAAATTTAAACAGAAAAAGAAGTGAACTCATTACTGATAAATTTGAGAATGCTATTGATATCAAGAATACACAAGATATAAAAACAGATGATAATGAGTGGTTAGTTGAGTATGAATCAATCTATCGTTCATACCAGTATGAAAAATGATTTAGTTTTTGTTTACAGTTTTTTTATTTCTAAATCCCCTGAACGCAAAAACAGTCTGCGAGAAATAATTATTCGGGAAGTAAGTCTTTAATCCGTATTCATCTGGTTTTGTTTCAGGTAAAAATGCAGTTCCCCAAATCCAATCCCATATAGCTAATTTGGTTGCAAAGTTTCTGTTCCTTCCTTTACCTGTAGAGTGATGCCAGCGGTGCATTTCAGGTCCATTAATAACAAGTTGAAGTTTTCCTGTCTTAATATTAAGGTTTGAGTGTATATACATTCCCCAGACAGCACTTATCACACCTTTGTATGCTATTACTTCAACAGGGGCGCCGAGTAAAACGATAGGCATAAACTCAATTGTCTGATTGATTAAAATTTCAACTGCATGCGAACGTGAGCCGGATAACCAATCGACCTTTTTAGGCGAATGGTGTGCTTCGTGGATGCGCCACAGCCATTTGTTATTGTGCTGCCAGCGATGCATCCAGTAAATGTAGATATCATGAGTAATTAAGAAGAAAACTATTTGAATCCATATAGGTACATTGGCAAATAATTGTAAGCGTGATAACCCTGTTGTATTATCGATGTAATATATGAGATAACCAAAGATTATAATACTTAAAATATAACTTTGCGCAATAGTATAAAGGGCAAGGTCATCAAAGAAACCTTCTCGTAAAACTTTCTGACCCTTTGTGTACGGGAAAATTCTTTCAAGGACGACAAAAATTATTGCTGCAGAGATAATTATTAAAAACGAAATTAATTCTGCATAAGACAGACTCATAAAATAGTTTTGTATAATGTCAAAAACTGAATTAAAAATTTTTTGTACATTCATATTTAATAATCATCCAATCAACAATTCATTCAATCAAAATATTATAAGCGAGATCAGTTTTTAACTCTTCTCAACTTTTTCATTACAGGAATTTCACTGTCATAAATTTTCTTTACTCCATCACCAAGAGATGCTTCTATATCTCTGATATTTGAAATCAGTCTTTGAAATCCGCCAACCTCAACAGAAGCCGCCTGATCCGTTCCCCACATGGCTCGGTCGAGTGTAATATGTCTTTCTACAAAACTGGCACCAAGTGAAACAGCAGCCCAGGTGGGAGCTAATCCAACTTCATGCCCCGAGTAACCAATGGGTATTGATGGATATTTATCCTTGAGAGTTAATATCATCTTTAAATTAAGTTCATCATTCTTTGCCGGATATGATGAAGTAGCATGTGCTATTAATATATTATCAGTACCTAAAATTTTAACGCCTGCTTCAATATCATTGATGGTAGACATACCGGTTGACATTATAACCGGTTTATTTAATAACTTGTGATATTTTAGTAACTCAAGATCGGTCAATGATGCTGATGCGGTTTTGTATATAGGAGGATTGAATTGCTCAATGAAATGTAATGCTTCCTCATCCCAACAGGATGCAAACCAGATTATTCCAATCTCTTTGCAAAATTTGTCTATCTCGGAATATTCATCAACTCCGAATTCAACTTTATAACGGTAATCAATGTAAGTCATTCTTCCCCAGGGAGTATCTCTTTCAATATACCATTGATCTTTTGGGGTACAGATTTCCGGTGTGCGTTTTTGAAATTTAACTGCATCACATCCCGCAGATTTTGCACCTTCAATTATTTTTTTAGCAATCGCAACGGAGCCATTATGATTTATACCAATCTCGCCAATAATAAAACAAGAGTGTTCGTCACCTATAAATCTATTGCCAATTTTAATTTCCCGTTTAATCATTCTCGAATCCAAAATTATTTATTATTTATTTTCCCTCAATGCTAGGATCAACTCTGCAAATTCTCTGAATGCACCATAACCACCTTTATTTTCGCAAACGTAATCACTTATCTCTTTTATATATATCATACCGTCAGCCGGACAAGCTGTTAGTCCAACCAATTTCATAATTTCAAGATCATTCACATCATCGCCGATAAAAGCTATAGCTTCCGGTTGAAGCTGATTTTTCTTGAGGATCTCATCGAACAAAGATTGTTTATTTGTTACACCCAGATATACCTGGGTAATTTTCAATTTCTGTGCACGGGCTTTTACAGTTCCTGAATTCTCACCGGTTATAATTCCAGTTTCAATATTTGCATGCTTTCTAAGCCTTTCAACTCCCATCCCATCTCTTATCGAAAATCTTTTTATAAATTCGCCATCAGGAGAATAATAAATACCAGTATCAGTAAGAACACCATCAACGTCTGTTAGAACAAGTTTAATTTTGTCGGCTTTGCTTTTCAGATGTTTATTCTTTTCTGCAAGATTTTTATCGGTTACCACGCTGTCCATCCTCCGTCAACAACAAGATTAGCTCCGGTCATATATAACGATGCATCACTTGCAAGAAAAACGATAGCACCTTTATAATCATAGGGTTGCGCCATTTTGCCTAACATTGTTTTTTGTGAATAATTATTGATGAAATATTCTTCCTGATTATTCTCAACCCCGCCGGGAGAGAGAGTATTTACCCTAACACCTTTGTTTCCCCAATATGCTGCAAGGAATCGCGTAAAATTAATTATTGCTCCCTTTGTGGCAGGGTAAGCAGGGGATTTATAAAAACTTTGAGTACCGTCCGGTTTTTTATAAATCGATTGATCTGGTCCAACCATTCCGTAAGTGGAGGCAATATTAATTATACTTCCTTTACCTCTACTTGCCATTTCCGTTCCGATGATCTGAGAGCAGAGGAATGTTCCTGTGATGTTTACAGCCAGAGATTTCTGCCACATATCAAGCGGATAATTCTCAAACATTGATAATTCTGCTGCAGCCTGTGGATTTTCAAACATATCATTTATTGCTGCATTATTAACCAATATATCAATCGCATCAAATTTTTTGAGTGTAATTTCCTTTAAACTTTTTATTGAGTCAGGCTTGGTGATATCAACACCCAATCCGGTCGAATCAGTTGATAATTCTTTCGCAAATTGAATGCACTGTTCTTCATCAACATCGGCAACAACTACATTTGCTCCGGCTTCAGCCAGAGCAAAACAGTGATGTTTACCCATCAGTCCCAATGCACCTGTTACAATTGCGACTTTATTTTTTAATGAAAATAATTCAGATGATTTTATTGACATATGGTTTTATTCTTTTTCTTTGCGATCTCTGCGAAATACTTTGTGCCCCCTGCCTACCGCAGGCAGGTTTGCGTAAAAATTTGCCCATTTCCATAACCACAGAATAACCAGAGAAGACACAGAGTTCTCATAGACTCATTTCAGTTTTGGTTTGACATTAAAATTGCTTGTCTTTCGGAATACAGGCTCTACAGGTTCTCCTCTCAGATAACCTATTACATTTTTTTCATCAACGGCTTGTTTTAGAATAGGAAGTACTTCGTTATAAACTTTAAGTATATATTCAACATCCTCGTCAGAATGTGAGAAAGACATATTGTGAAATCCGCCCCAGAGTATTCCGCGTTTTATCATTTCCTGTTGTACTAATGATTTCATTTCAAGCGGATTACCAACTGATGCATCAAAAGTTATAATCGTTCTGCAATCAAACCCGGAACATTTTGTGTATGTCATTCCCAGTTCAATTGCAATATTATTATATCCATCTTTAAGTTTTTTACCTTGCATTGCCAGATAGGCAGGAACATTTTTTTCTTTAAGTTCAAGTATTGTTGCCTTAGCAGCCGCAAGAGATAAAGCTTCTCCGCCAAAAGTTGTAAAGAAGAAAACATCCTTTTCGAGTAATGACATAATTTCTTTTTTACCTGTTAAAATAGCTATAGGCATGCCATTGGCAACAGCTTTTGAGAAGCAGGCAAGATCCGCTTTAACACCAAAGTATTCCTGGGCACCACCAACCGCAATTCTGAATCCTGACCACATTTCATCAAAGATTAATAATGAACCATTGGATGTACAGACTTCTCTCAATTCCTGCAAGAAGTTATTCTTCGGTTCTTCAAATACAAATGGTTCAAGAATAACTGCAGCTGTATCTTCATCTATTGAATCAATTACAGACTGAATATCATTATAATTAAAAGTAAAAGTTAATTCCTGCGTGGATTTTGGAATTCCTTTATTACGATCTGTTACGCCAATATACCAATCATGCCAGCCGTGATAACCGCAGCATAGAATTTTTTCTCTGCCTGTAAACGCGCGTGCAACCCTTACAGCTGCGGAAGTAACATCGGCACCGGTTTTACTATAACGGATAGATTCTGCATTTGGTATTAAATGATGAATGAGTTCTGCAACATCAACTTCAAGCGGGTGCATTAATGAAAAGGTGATTCCATCTTGTAATTGTTTTCTGATTGCTTCATCAACTTTATCATATGCATATCCCAGCGACAGGGGACCGATAGCCATAAGTAAATCTATATACTCGTTACCATCCATATCCCACACATGGGCACCTTTTCCTTTTTGTAAATACTTAGGTGCAACGCCTTTTATATTTTGCCCGGGGCCCTTTGCCAATGTTTGAGTTACAGCAGGAATTAATTCAAGTGCTTTGTTGTAATATTCATCAGATATTTTTATAGATGGATAATTTTTGTTGAAATTTATATTGTTAGGCATGGTATTGGTTATATCAATTTTGTTTGATTTTCAGAAATAGATTTTAATTCATTTAAGTGATTGCGGTACCAATTCACTCCGATAAATTTATCATTTAATTTTTTTATTTCGGGCTTACGTTCAAGCAAATTAAGTATATCAATCAAAGAAAAATCTGGATTACTTTCGTAAAGTTCATCATAAATTGTTTTAATAAAAAGGTAGTCTTCTGTATAATCTATAGTAAAGCGATGTGTCATTGAATAATCCTGTCCGGTTTCCCATTCAACATTACCTATTCTGAAACTATCAAGATTTTCCCAGATATAAGGTGTTGTGTGTTCTCTTTCAAAATCCTTAGATGCATTTTCCCATGCAACCTTTAATGCTGTCATAGACATGATCTCTACATCATTACCATCAGGATAAGTTGCCGGATGAAGATTGCTTACGTAATCATATTTATCTGAATTATCTAAATAATATTTTATTACTTTGGTTATTATGTCTGGATCGATTAAAGGACAATCAGACGGAATTTTTACAACAGCATCTGCATTATATTCTAATGCTGCATTAAAGTGTCTGTCGAGAAGATCGGAAGGGTGACCGCGATAGACTTTAAATTTATTTTCTGAGCAAATGTCTTCAACTATATTATCCGTAAAGTCAGTTGTAGTTATAACCACAACATTTCCGGTTTGTGTAGAATTAAGAACTCGTTCAACCATTCTCTGCAATAAACTTTTTCCGGCTAAGGGCATTAATATTTTTTTTGGGAATCTTGAGGAACTCGTTCTGGCCTGAATTAATGTTACAATGTTAATGTTGGATTTCATTATCAGGAATGTCTGGCTTTTGCTAATTTTATTTTGTTCAGGAACTTCTGTTTAAAATTAATTCTTTGCCCAAATTTTTCTTTGACGATATATATATTCTCAGTTTGTAATTCAGTTATTAAACTTTTAGCTTCATTCGAGATGTTACGGGCGGATAATCCACCATTCTGAATCGGCATTAGTTTTTTAAGTTCATCCATCGAAATATCTGAAATTACTTCTTTTCCCAAAGCAAGAGCTTTATAAACAACACTTGAATACCGGGTGATAAGAGTGCTGCATTTTGAGATCATAGTTTCGATTGGAATGTTGTGAAAAACCATAGCATGGGGTGCATATCTGTTTATTTCTGCTCTTGCTCTTTGTACATTTTCGTTTGGATGAAGTTTGAAGATGAGCTTTCTTCCATTTGCAATTTCTGCGGTTTTTAAAATAAATTTTTTGCGGTTTTCGTATTTATAAGTTTCCCGCATATCTGAAGTTGCAACAAGCACAAAACCCTCGTGTGGAAAATCTGATGCCAGCAATTCATTATAATGATCAAAATTCGGGATACCCGTAACTCGTAATTTATCAGGATTAATTCCTTTAGCGATAAACAAGTCTTTATAACCTTCGGAAGCTACGCAGAAAATATCGTATGCATGGGATAATCCGGTCATCGATGTGCTTGCAGCCCAGCGGGGAAGACGAAAGGTTTTTACAAGTTTGTACCATAAAGTCTCCGGATCCGTCATTCCTTCCTGTACAAGAACTATTTTACTATTAAGTATATTTTTTGGAATAATCAGATCCTGGCACGTAAAAACCAGTTCATATTGATTAAGTCTGCCTTCTATATCTTTCTTTAAGTTATGTTCATTAAAGTATTCCAAAGCCTTTCTTTTAAATTCACCGCCCATTATTGTAAAATCAAGGATGCCTATCTTCGTTAGCAAATAAAGATAACCACTGGCGTAATAAGGCGTAAAATAACAGTCATAGCCGGTAAGCTGCTCAGATATTTTGTGCATCTGAGATGTTTGATTGGGTGAACCGCAAATAAAAAGAGCCTTCGGTTTATACATATTACAATAAGTTTATGATCTAAAATATAAATTTAATGAACTGCCAAACATCACATTTTAGCCGATTATTATAAAATTGTTAAATCAAAAAATTAACTTGTACAGTTTAATATAAATTTGGGAAATAATGGTTGAAATTATGAACTAAAGATAATAATTCTCATCGTTTTTAAAAATACTCTATTTCTAAATTTGATTGAAATCACTGATCAACCAACTAAAGTTAATGCAGTTCAAATTCCCAATTTTAGAAAATTGATAATTAGGGATTAAGGAATTTGGTAATATTTAATAAAGTACTGACTAATTATATCAACTTTATTCTGCATCATTTAATTTAGATATCTTATTATAATCTAAAGCGATAAGAGGATTAATAGTAGTAAGATATAACGATTATAAAGTGTTTTTCAATTAAATTAATTACAAATATTTGTGCTTATTTAACTTCTTGGTTATTTTCGGCTTAAAAATTAGCATTTTCTAAAATAAACAGGCATAAAATGAGAATCATTAAACCGAAAAGACTTACCAGGGGTGATTTAATTGGAGTAATCTCTCCGGCTTCCACTCCGGATGAATCAGCAAGAACAGAGCAGGGGGTAAGATATCTTGAAAAACTGGGATATAGAGTAAAGGTAGGCAGGAATGTGGGAAAAACTCACGGTTATCTTGCAGGCGAAGATGATGAAAGATTGGAAGATTTCCATACTATGTTCAAAGATAAAAATGTTAAAGCTGTTTTTTGTTTGAGAGGCGGCTACGGTGCTTTTCGTTTATTGGACAAAATCGATTATAAAATTGTTAAGCAAAATCCGAAGATATTTGTAGGATATAGCGAAATTACATCATTACAGAATGCAATTTTTCATAAAACCGGGTTAGTAACATTTGCTGGTCCAATGGTAGCAGTGGATTTTTGGAATGAAGTAAGTCCTTTCACTACCGAAAGATTTTGGAGTGTAGTTACATCGAATAAAAAGCAGGGTAGAATTCAACTGCCGGAGGATTATACTAACGGTTTGCCAAATCTTCATAAAGGAATGGCATCGGGCAGGATTATCGGTGGAAACCTTGCGGTTTTTAATGCTTTGTTAGGAACTGAATATTTTCCTTCAATGAAAGATAAAATTTTGATGATTGAAGATATAAATGAAAAACCATATAAAATTGACAGGTTGTTAAACCAGTTAAGATTAGCAAAAGTATTTAAACAGGTGAAGGGAATTATTCTAGGAAGATTTGTTGAATGCTATGAATCTGATCCGAATACAAAAACACTTTCATTGGGAGAAGTAATCGAGCATTATATCGGTTCATTAAAGTTACCAATCGTTTATACTTTCCCTCATGGACATATAAAAGAACTTGTCACCATCCCATTTGGAATTTCGGTAAAAGTTAATGCAACCAAAGGCTTTGTTGAGTTTACTGAAGGAGCGGTTAGTTAAATATTTAAATTATATTTAAAGGAAAATCCAAATAGAATTTCAATCTTTGTTCAAATATCCGTCACTCATAACTATCTGTTTAATGAAGGATGATTCGGATATGTGTGCGTTCAGTTTGTTGAAGTAATCGATCAGGTATGACAGCCGAAGATTCTCTTCTTTAAGTATTAACAATTCCTGCTGCTGTTCTAATGTTAAACCGGATTTTTCCGCAACCTTGAATGACTTTGTTTCTGTTTCTTTAAATCTTTTCCAGAACGAATCATCAAGATGGAAATTTGCTTTGTTTAGTATCTCTTCGAACTTCTCTTTCATTTCTTCAAGTAATGTAAAATCAATTGTGGCATCATCATCATCGTATTCTTCTACCACGGCTTCAAGATAACCATCCGGATGCTTAGAAACATCTCCGATCTGATATCTTTTCACACCTCGAACAATAATATCCGATTCACCTGTATTGTATTTCTTTATGACATTACTCACTCGTACAAAAACGCCCACATCTGAGATGCTGTTATTAAATTTGGAAACTATTATAAATCCGCTTCCATCGTTTAGACATTTGTTTAATAGTCTTCTGTAACGTTCCTCAAAGATGTGTAATGGATAACTTGAATTGGGAAAAACAACAAGCTGAAGCGGGAAAATGGGAATTTTTATCATAACAAAATAAATTTAGCAAGAACACGCCCTAAAGGGCGTGCTCTTTTCAAAAAAGAAATTATTTAGCATTTGAGTAAAGTTCAGCAACTTTATCCCAATTTACAACATTCCACCAGTTTTCAATATAATCCGGTCGTTTGTTCTGATATTTGAGATAGTATGCATGCTCCCATACATCTAATCCAAGAATTGGTTTACCTTTAACATCAGCTACATCCATTAAAGGATTATCCTGGTTAGGTGTGGATGTTACAACAAGCTTACCGCCGGTTACCACAAGCCATGCCCAACCCGAACCGAACCTTGTTGCACCGGCATTACTAAATTGTGTTTTAAATTCTGCAAATGAACCGAAAGTGGATTTGATGGCATCAGCTAATGCACCTGCAGGTTCACCGCCGCCTCCTTTTTTCATTAAAGACCAGAACAAAGAATGATTCCAATGACCGCCTCCGTTATTTCTTACGGCAGCAGGATGTTTGGAAACATTGGTCATAAGGTCTTCAAGGGATGTACCTTCCAATTCAGATCCTTCAACAGCTTTATTCAGATTTGTCACATAAGCATTGTGATGTTTTGTATGATGTATTTCCATAGTCATCTTATCGATGTATGGCTCTAAGGCATCATATTCGTAGGGCAATTTTGGCAATTCAAATTTAGCCATAGTATTATCAAGCCTCCTGATATTTTGTTTTGAAATAGTTTCTAAAGCACTTTGTACAGGACCGAATGCAGAGATAACCGGCATTGCACCCAGTGTAAATATAAATTTTCTTCTTTCCATAATGACTTATAAGATTAAATTAAACTCCAAAGGATTCACCGCAGCCGCAGGTTTTTGTTGCGTTGGGATTATTAAACACGAAACCTTTACCATTCAGTCCGTCTGAAAAATCTAATTCTGTTCCGCTAAGATAGAATAAACTTTTTCCGTCAATAAAAAGTTTGACACCATCGGAATCGATAATGGTATCACCATCAAAGGTTTCTGCGTCGAATCCAAGTGAGTATGTTAATCCGGAGCAGCCGCCGCCTTTAACTCCAACCCTTAAACCATACCCGGCTGGAATTTTATTCTCATTCATTATCTTTTTTATTTCATTGGATGCTTTATCAGTAATTCTTATTTCAGATTGAACTTGCATTTCACTCATACGTATATTCCTTAATTTTAAAAATTAAAATTGAAATGGATCACCTGGTTGAACAGTAACAAAATCCGGAAAATTTACTTTCCAGCTTTGATGATTTATTTTTAAGAATACATTTTCTTTCTCAAGAATTTCCGCAAACTCTGAAGCAAGTTTTTCCGATTGCGGGTAAGTAACCGGAGTTCCTTTTTTTTCGAAATAGCTTCTTAATCCGTATTGAAGATCACGGAAGAAGAAATTAGAATTATGAAATAAGGGAAATCTTGTTCTGAGAAAACTCAGTATTTGATTTTTTTCTTCAAATAAACTTTCTGTTCTTTTCTCCACAATGCTCCTCTTTAAACTAAAATTTTCTGTTGTTTGTTAATTTGTTATATGATACTTGATAAATTTGTTTCCTGAAAGACTTTATCAATCTTTTGCTGAACAATGCTCAACGGGTCTCTTATCTTACAACACATAATATGAGAACAATCTGCTTCCGTGCTGTTATCCTTAAAACAAGAAGTTATTTTATAACTTGTATCAACTGATGAAATTAATTCGATCAATGAAATATCATCCGGACTTCTTGTTAAACTATACCCGCCTTTGGAACCCTGAAACGATTTGATAATTTCCATTTTAGCCATTCTCTGTAAAACCTTGGCAACCAACTCATATGGAATATTATAGCTGTCGGATATTTCTTTTGCTGTTACACACTGTCCATTATTGTTCAGAGCCATATACCTGGCTGCCATGAGTGCATATTCAGCTTTTTTTGATAATTTAAACATATACGACTAAAATTGTCGGAGTTAACTTAGTTATTTCTTTAACAAATTTCAAATATAGAAATGGGTCAGAAACCAAGTATTTGTATTGACGATTTCGCGAGATTTATTAAAGGCGTAAAATAAACACCTAGCAGAAGTGTTGGGATTAGAAGCAGCAGGACAATAGAATAATGAAGTGCTGAAACCGGAATTATCAACTTATTTTTATCGGTTTGCACAAGGTAAAGATTTTTAAGGACCCTAACATAATAGTACAATGACACAACTGTATTTAATAAAGCGATAAATGCAACTGTAATCATATTTGCATCTATCAAAGCAATAAACAGATATAACTTCGCTACAAAACCTCCTGTAGGTGGTATTCCTGTTAACGAGATTAAGAATACTGTAAGCGCTACACCAAGAAAAGGAATCGAACCTCCTAATCCTTTATAATCATCTATATTTTCTGAACCTGTTCTATTGGCAATTAACATCACAACATAAAAGGCACCGAGATTCATAAACAAATAAATTGCAAAATAAATCAGAACTGCAGTTAATCCCTGGTTTGATAGGACAGCAATACCCAGTAATATATAGCCAGCGTGTGCAATGCTGGAGTATGCCAGCATTCTTTTCAGATTATCCTGCCAGAGAGCTGCAAAATTTCCAAGAGTCATTGTTATGATTGATAAAATAACCAGTAAACTTTGCCAATCAATCAAATTTAATAAATTCCAATAACCTGTATCAGAGGTCGATGTAATAAAAGTGATGTTTATGAAGCGGATAAGAACAGCAAATCCCGCTGCCTTACTTGCAACCGAAAGATAAGCGGTAATAACTATGGGTGCTCCTTCATATACATCCGGAGTCCAGAAATGAAAAGGTACAATTGAAATCTTAAACCCGAAACCAGCCACTATCATAAGAGCAGAGAGAATGAACGTAATATCCAAAACCTGAACTGATGCGAGCAGTGAATTAATTTCATAAAGATTGGTTGAGCCGGTAATTCCATATAAAATTGAAATACCGAAAATCATTATTCCGGATGAAGTGCTTCCATAAATAACATATTTAAGAGAGGCTTCACTGTTTCGGATTGAATCCTTTACAAATCCCGCCAGTACATATGAAGATAAAGACAATAATTCGATTGAAAGATATATAAGTATAAGATCTGCAGCAGAACTTAATAGAGACATTCCAAGAAGCATTCCGAATATTAATGTGTAATATTCTCCGTGCCTGTCCCTGCTTAATTTTATTTCAGCTGAGGAGAATGAAAACAGAACTATAAAAGCAGTAGTAAGTAAAAATATAAGTTTAAAGAATGCACCGAACGGGTCGACAGCCATTAATCCTGAATTGTTTGAAGAGCTGAACGCAAAGCTAAAATACCCGAACTGTTCAATAACAAAATAACCGGCAACAAAAATACCCGACAAACTGATAAAGGGGAGAATCCATTTACTTCTTTTAAAAATAAGATCAATCAATACAATTAGTACTAACGTAACTGAGATTGAAATCTCAGGTTTAATCAAATAAAGGGAATCAGAAAAATCTAATGGTAACAATATTGTTTCCGGAATTATTTATTAAAATCCTGCTGAACTATAAAAAGCCTGGGCATCTGAAATAAATTTAACCATTGCATTAACAGAAGCATTCATTAGTTTTAGCATTGGTGAAGGATAAACACCAAGGGAAATAATTATAACTGTTAATGGTACTAACATAAGATGTTCTCTTATATTTAAATCTTTCAGTTCATTCCATTTTTCATTAAGTGGACCAAGAAATACTCTTTGTAAAGTCCACAACATATATCCTGCACCTAAAAGAATTCCAAGAGTGGAAATGACAGTTACAATACGGATTGATTCAGTACCGAATCCACCAAGAAAAACCAGAGCCTCAGATATGAAACCGCTTAAACCAGGTAATCCGATTGCTGCGAAGAATGCTACCGTAACAAAACCGGAATAAACAGGCATTTGTTTGGCTAATCCTCCGAAAGCATCGAGATCTCGTAAATGGGCACGATCATAAATTACTCCAACAATCAAGAAGAGCATTGCAGTAATTGTACCGTGATTAAACATTTGAAGTATAGCTCCTGAAATTCCAAGCGTATTTAGTGATGCCATACCAAGCATTACAAATCCCATATGCGATACAGACGAATAAGCAATCAGCCGTTTGAAATCCTTCTGAGCCATTGCGCAGAATGCACCATAGATTATATTGATCATTCCGAAGAGTGCAATCCACCAGTGTATATTTTGAGTGATGTCCGGAAATACCGGGAATGAAATTCTTAATATTCCATAAGTGCCCATCTTTAATAAAACTCCGGCAAGAATTACGCTTATTGCTGTTGGCGCTTCAACATGTGCGTCGGGAAGCCACGTGTGAAACGGGAACATAGGAATTTTGATTGCAAACCCTATAAACAGGGCAATATATGCTATGAATCTCAGGTTATTCGGATTAAGCGGAGATAATATACCTGTTTGGGTATAGTTTGCCGGGTCCATCAGTTCAAGCATATTAAATGTGAAAGCCTTTGTGCCGTCTGCAAGTGTTTCCATCGAACTGAAATACAACCCGATCATAACCAGAAGAATAAAAATTGAACCGAGCAAAGTATAAATGAAAAACTTAATGGCTGCATATTCTCTTCTTGGTCCGCCCCAGATACCTATTAAGAAATACATTGGTAATAACATCAATTCCCAAAAGACATAGAAAAGGAAGAAATCAAGAGCAACGAAAACACCCATCATACCGGTATTGAGGAGAAGGAACATTGCAAAATATCCTTTAACGGATTTTTCAATATTCCATGATGAGAGAGTTGCAATAAATGTTACAATTGCTGTAAGCAAAACCATAGGTGTACTTAATCCATCAACACCAAGGAAATAATCTATCTTTATAGTTCCTATCCAGGAAAAACCACTTATTTCAATCCATCTGAACTTTTCAATAAATTGAAAAGAGGAAGGATCATTTATTCCGCCGAGACTGTAATTATAATTCATCAGTAAAACAGCGGAGAGAATTACCTGAATTCCTGTGATGAGCAGAGTTAAACTCCGTATCATCACGGGTTGATTCTTAGGCAGAAATAAAACTATAATCATTCCCAGGATCGGAAGGAATGTTATTAAAGTTAAGATTGGAAAATTTTCCATTTAAATTCCTAAAAATTCTTAAATACAAAAAGTAAAATCACAATTGAAAAAACTACCAGCACAATGTATGTCTGAACTTTTCCGGTTTGAAACCTTCTGAAAATCAAACCGATAAAACCGCTGAGATATGCGGTAAAGTTTACGAGACCATCAACTACAACTCTATCAAAAGTACCTGTGAAAAATGAAAAATGTTTTGTAACAGATGCAGAACCATTCACAATACCATCAATTATCTTCTGATCAAACCAGGCAGATAATTTACTTATACCTATTGTGAAAGCAACAAATGTTGAATCATAAAATTCATCGAAGCGCCATTTATTAAGTGAGAATTCATATAATGGTTTGATCTTGCTTACAACATTATCGGGATTAATTTTTTTCCATTGGTAAACATAAAATGCAAAGAATATTCCCAACGAAGCAAGAAGAAGAGATATGATCATAGCCGGGTAATGAGCCGAATGCATTGCTTCTGAATAAGACTCGGAATACATTACATAATGCTGATTTGAAGAAACCATTTCTTTGTTCTCAATCATAAATTCAAATCGTGTATTTGAAGGTGCATGTAACTCAGGATTATTTATCCACTTTGTTAGCATCCATCCATCATCTGCATTAATCGGATTTGGTGTATACCAGAAAAAGAATGATAAAGCAGCCAGAACTATAAGCGGCATAACCATAGCAAAAGGTGACTCATGCGCATGTTCATATTTATGGTGATCTCTCGGCTGACCATGAAAAGTTAAAATTATTAGTCGGAACATATAAAATGCAGTAAGCATTGCTACAAGGAATCCGACAGCAGGAAATATCCAATAACCTGTAAGTGAAGCAAATGCAGATGAACTTGCAAGTATTCCGTCTTTACTTAAAAAACCGGACGTTAAAGGAATTCCTGATAGTGCAAGTGAAGAAATCAAAAAAGTTAAATATGTAATAGGAAGTTTTTTTCGCAGGCCGCCCATTGTCGAAATATTCTGTTCATGATGCATTGCATGGATAACAGACCCTGAACCCAGAAATAAACAAGCTTTAAAGAATGCATGCGTAATCAGATGAAAGAATGCAAATTTGTAAGCACCCACTCCCAACGCCATTATCATATAACCGAGCTGAGATACGGTTGAATAAGCCAGTACTTTTTTAATATCGTTTTGTGTAAGAGCAATTGTAGCGGGAATGAAAGCAGAGATCATACCTATTACTGCGATAAACAACATGGCATCTGCGGTCAATAAGCCGAATATCCTGATGACGAGATACACACCTGCAGCAACCATGGTAGCAGCATGTATAAGTGCGCTAACTGGTGTAGGACCTTCCATTGCATCTGGCAGCCAAACATGAAGAGGGAATTGGGCGGACTTGCCAATTGCCCCGCCAAAAAGTAGAATGCCGGTTACACTGAGCCACATTTCAGAATTGAACGGGAGAACTCCTAATGATAGTTGTTCAAATATCTCACGGAAGGAAAATGTTCCATAGGTAAAGAACAACATTAATATTCCGGCAAACATTCCAAGATCACCAACGCGATTAACAATAAAAGCTTTCTTGGCAGCATCTGAGGCTGACTTTTTTTCAAACCAGAAGCCGATAAGCAGGTATGATGATAATCCAACAAGTTCCCAGAACATATACATCATTAGTATGTTATCTGTGAGAACTATGCCGTTCATTGAGAAAGTAAAAATACCAAGGTAAGCGAAATACCTGTTATATCGTTCATCACCTTTCATATAAGCTATTGAGAAGAAATGAACCAGCATGCTGATCAAGGCAACAGTAAATAGCATTAGTACAGTGATGTTATCAATCAGAAATCCCAACTTAATAGTAACATCTCCGAAGATTGGAACGGTTCCAAAACCAAACCATTCAAATTCCGCAGTAATGTTTTTATCGGGGTAATATGAAAGTTTGCTGAAAAGAAGGTAAACGGCTGCAATAAATGATATAGTGATTATAAAATTTTCAAAAATATAAATTGGTTTTACCTTTTTGCCCAGAAGCAATGTAACAACGAATCCCAGCAAAGGCAGGAACAAAACAGCGGCAGCAATATTTATCATTATTGTTTCGTTCATTTAATCAATCTCTTAGACTATCAGCTTCATCAACATTAACTGTTGCGATGTTCTTATAAATATTTAACACTATTGCCAAAGCAATTGCAGCTTCAGCAGCGGCAAGAACTATTACAAAAAGTGCTATCAGTTGTCCATCGTGACCTAAATTGCCGTATCTTGAAAATGCTATAAAATTTATGTTCGCAGCATTAAGAATAAGTTCAACACCCATTAAAACCATTACGGCATTTCTTCTTGTAACAATTGCATAAATTCCCATAGAAAAAAGTAAAGAACTGACAACTAGAAAATGGTTTAATCCGACTTCCATAGTTTACCTTCTTGCAATAGATGCTGCACCTATAAGTGCAATTAATAAAATGATACCAAGCAATTCGAATATTAAAACATATTCCTGCATAAGAAGGTGTCCTAAAATTCCGGTAGTATGAAGCGGCAGTTCGGATTCTACTGTTTTCCAGTTGGTATTAATTAAAGTGCCTAATAAAGCTCCGGCGAACAGTCCGACGCTGATTACAGCAGGTAATACATTTGTTGTTCCTGTTTTAATTTCAACATTTGTAATTTTATTTGTAAGCATAACACCAAACAGCATAAGAATAAGTATACCGCCGACATAAACAATAAGCTGAACAATTGCCACAAAGTCTGCACCCAGCATTACATAGATTCCTGCTACACCAAAAAAAGTGAACATAAGAAAGAAAGCTGAATGAACTATATTCCTGTTAGAAACAACAAAGAAAGCTGAGACCAACGTTAATGCTGCAAATAAATAGAATATTAAATCGTAAATGTTCATAACTATTCTGGTTTTTTATCTTTCGATTCTTTCAGTGCTTTTGCTTTTTCGGCTTCTTTTTCAGCCTGCATTTTTTCAAAATTCAGTTTTTTTTCATTTCTTTCATCAGGTGTAAGCGTTACGAAATCAAAAATCAAATTTTCTCTGTTAAACTCAGAGAATTCATAAACATCCGTCATATAAATACATTCGGTTGGGCAGGGGAATACACAAAGCTGGCAGTAGCAGCATTTTGCAAAGTCTATATCAAATTGTGTAACCCACAGTGCTTTTTTCTTACCGTTTGATGTTTTGCCAAGATCCTCTCCGGGCAATGATTTAACTGTTTCAATTGTGATACAATTAACCGGGCAGGCGCGTGCACATTGATCACATCCGATGCAATCATCCATGTTTACATATAATCTGTTGCGTTCTCTCTCAGGCAGCTGTACTCTTACATCAGGATATTGTATGGTGACGTTGGGAACGAAAAGATGTTTAAAAGTAACCTTCATTCCGGTGAATACAGTTGAGAAAGCGGTTAATATATTTGAAAAATATTCTTTCATCTACAAAACAGTTATAAGCCCTATAATAATAAGATTAACGAATGAAATTGGAATAAGATACTTCCAGCTTGCAGCCATTAGCTGATCTACTCTTAACCTCGGTAAAGTCCATCTTAACCACATCTGAACAAGCACCAGAAAAACACCTTTAAATGTAAACCAGAAAAATTGCTCAAATGGTATAAGCCATTGGATATCTAAAAGATTTCCTATGTATCCGAATGGTGATTGGAATCCGCCTAAAAACAGAGCTGCTACAATTGCAGAGACAGCAAACATATTTGCATATTCGGCAAGAAAGAACATTGCGAATTTCATTCCGGAATATTCAGTATGAAATCCGGATACAAGTTCAGATTCTGCTTCAGGAATATCAAATGGGGTTCTGTTCACTTCTGCTAAAGTTGAAATGTAGATAATTATAAATCCAATAAGCATAAATGGTATTAACAATATTTTCTGGAGCAATTCATAATTTCCGCCGAACAAATTCCAGTTCCAGAAGTAACCTGACTGCATTTCACTTAGTGTATAAAGATTCATTGAACCAGTTAACATCACCAAACTTAAAACGACTATAATTGTTGGTATTTCATAACTGATTATTTGAGCAACAGCTCTCATTGCACCAAGCAAAGAGTATTTATTATTGGATGCCCATCCAGCCATAAGAATACCTGCAACTACAAGTCCGGTAACAGCAATAATGAAAAATATTCCAAGATCAAGCTGTGCTCCTATAAAAGCACTACTGAATGGTATTGCTGCAAATGCAGCATAACTGCCGACAAATACCAATACAGGTGCGATGTTAAACAGAAGTTTATCATTTTCTTTTGCAACAATATCTTCTTTTTGAATGAGCTTTAAGATGTCGGCAATTGTCTGAAGTAAGCCGTGATATCCTACCCGCATTGGTCCTAACCGGTCCTGCATATGACCGGCAACTTTTCGTTCAAGATATACAGCTACCAGAGCGAAAGGTAAAATGAAAAGAAATAATGGCAGCAATGCCATGATTATTCCTGCTAAAACAGGACTCCCGGTAATACTATTTAAAGTATCGTAAAGCATTACCTGTCCACCTCACCTAAAACTATATCAATACTTCCGAGAATAGTAATAACATCAGCAACCAGGTGACCGCGGCAAAGTTCATCCATAACCTGAAGGTTAACAAAAGAAGGTGCACGAACTTTTACTCTGAACGGATTAACACTTCCGTTGCTAATAATAAAATATCCCAACTCACCACGCGGATTCTCGACTCGTGAATATACATGTCCGACAGGAGGTTTAATACGTTTTGGAATTGTCGAGGAGATATCACCATCGGGAAGTGTATCTAATGCCTGTTCAATAATTCTTAAACTTTCTTCCATTTCACGAATGCGGACAAAATACCTATCCCAGCTATCGCCAATAGTCCCAACTTTTCCTTCTCCAACAGGAATGTCGAAATCAAATTTATTGTAAACAGAATAGGGGTCGTCGCGACGTAAATCCCATTTAATTCCACTGGCTCTAAGAATTGGTCCGGTAACACCATAATTAATGGCAGTATCAACCGGCAATATTCCCACATTAGCTGTACGGTCGATAAAAATTCTGTTATAAGTTAAAAGGTCGTTTAACTCTTTTATATTAGGTTTGAACTCTTTAATAAATTCGCGTGTCAATCTTACAAAATCCGGGTGAAGATCATGAGAAAGTCCGCCAACCCATATATAATTATATAATAATCTCGCACCACAAGTAATCTCAAATAGGTGAAGGATTTTCTCACGGTCTCTGAAACAAAACAGAAAAGGAGTGAATGCCCCGATATCAGCGCCATAGGTTCCGAGTGCAACCAGATGGGAAGCGATTCTTTGTAACTCACTCATAAGAACTCTAATGTACTCAACACGCTGTGGTACTTCTATACCGAGTAATTTTTCAACACC
>JAWOIK010000255.1:0-14103 GCA_046484705.1 Ignavibacteriaceae bacterium
GTATCCCGTTGGATAGTACTGAAGTATGATTTACAATTAATCCAATTCTCTTTCCGGATAATTCTTCTGATTTTTCATCAAGAAATCTATCCGCTCCTGTCTTCAAAACTTTTTCCGGTTGAGCACATGCAATGAAGGGTATCGTTATAAACCAGAAAAGAATAATAGAGAAAATATTATATATATTGTTAAAGTTCATATTATACACAAAAAATAACCTCCCGATAACACAGAGAGGTTATTAATAATTTTATTTATATTCACTAAGCCGGATAGTTATTGATCAATTCTTCCTTTGAAAAGAAAAAAGCGATTTCAATTTCTGCATTCTCATCTGAATCGGATCCGTGAACTGCATTGAAAGCTTTGCTGGCTGCATAAAGTTTCCGTACAGTACCTTCAGCAGCTTCATTAGGATCCGTTGCTCCGATAAGTTTTCTGTAATCTTCAACAGCGTTATCTTTTTCTAATGCAATCGGCACACACGGACCTGAAGTCATATATTCAACCAGGTCGTTGTAAAATGGTCTTTCTTTATGAACTTCATAAAAAGCTTTTGCAGCACCGGTAGTCAATTTCATCATTTTCATGGCTTTAACTTTGAAGCCGGCTTTAGTTATCATACTTATTATTTCACCGATGTGGTTGTCTCTCACAGCATCAGGTTTAATAATGGCGAGTGTTTTATTGTTCAAATTAACTCCTTACTCATTCTCAATTATCTGTTATTTACTTGATTTCTTTTTTGCAATTGCTCTTGCTTTTTTAGTTCTGCTTTTTACTCTCTGGACCACTTTTTTCTTACTTGCACTTCTGGATTTAGCTTTTGGTTTTGGTGGATTTGCTTTTTTATTCTTTACAATTCTTTTCTTCTTCTTTAAATTTTCGATAGCTTTTAACATCATGTTACCCATATCAGCAGGACTTTCAACAACTTTAATTCCAGCCTTGCGCATAGCCTCCATTTTTTCAGCTGCAGTTCCTTTTCCACCGGAAATAATTGCTCCGGCATGTCCCATTCTTCTTCCAGGAGGCGCTGTTCTACCGGCAATAAATCCAACAACTGGCTTGTTAACATGTTTTTTAATGTAAGCTGCAGCCTCTTCTTCAGCAGTTCCGCCAATTTCACCAATCATAACAATGCCTTCGGTACCGGGGTCATCATTAAACATTTTAATAATATCAATAAAACGGGAGCCGATTATGGGATCACCTCCGATTCCAACACAAGTCGACTGTCCTAAATTTACATCTGTTAACTGCTTTACAGCTTCATAAGTTAATGTACCGCTGCGGGAAATAACACCAATCTTACCTTTTTTATGAATGAAACCGGGCATAATTCCAACTTTACCAATTCCGGGTGAAATAACTCCGGGGCAGTTGGGACCAACCAGTGAAACATCTTTGTTTTTTATAGCGTTGTAAACTTTAAGCATGTCATTTGCCGGAATACCTTCCGTAATGCAGATTATTACTTTTATTCCTGCAGAAGCTGCTTCCAGAATTGCATCAGCTGCAAAAGCAGGTGGGACAAATATTACAGAAGTATTTGCTTTAGCTTCATTAACAGCTTCAGCAACAGTATTAAACACGGGAACACCAAGATGCTCCGTGCCGCCTTTACCCGGTGTTACGCCAGCAGTTACTTTTGTTCCGTATTCAATCATTTGCTGAGTGTGAAATGAACCCTCGCTGCCGGTAATGCCTTGTACAACAAGTCGTGTTTTGCTATTTATTAATATTGCCATAAGTATTTTTCCAGATTATTTATGCAGAAAGTTTTAAAATTTATTTATTAAAAATAGGAATTTTGGTTTTAATATCCTCAGAACTAAGTTCAATCGGCTAAATTATTACTAATGAATTTTGAAAGTGATAACAATTTCCTCTCTTCAAAACTATCTGAAAGCAGCTGCATACCAATTGGTAATCCCGCAGAATTTTTCCCGATAGGGATATTCAGACCCGGTATTCCAGCTAAGTTTGCCGATACAGTATAAATGTCACTCAAATACATTTGCAAAGGATCATTTGATTTTTCACCCAATTTAAATGCAGTGGTTGGAGTAGTTGGTGTGATTAAAATATCCACCTGTGAAAAGACTTTATCAAAATCTTCTTTAATCAATCTTCGTACTTTTTGTGCATTAAGGTAATATGAATCATAATAACCGGCTGAAAGAACATAAGTTCCTAACATTATTCTGGACTTCACTTCTTTACCAAATCCTTCGCTTCTGGAATTTATATACATGTCCTTTAGGCTGCTGCTGTCTTTCGATCTGAAACCATACCTGGCTCCGTCAAATCTAGCCAGATTTGATGATGCTTCTGCTGTAGCAAGAATATAATAAGCAGCAATAGTGTATTCTGTTAGCGGTAATGAAACATCTTTAATTACAAATCCTTTTTCTTTAAGGATTGAAATAACATTACGGATTTTTTCATTTATCTCAACATCCAGACCTGTACTAAAATATTCTACGGGAATTCCAATTTTAAGGGATAATGTATCATCATTAAAATCTGAAAATTTTTGCTTTTCTGATTTGAAGGAAGTTGAATCCTTTTCATCCCATCCGGATATTACTTCCATTACTTTGGCTAGATCATCTAAATTATTTCCGAATGGTCCGATTGAATCGAAGGATGATGCATATGCAGTCAATCCGTAACGCGAAACCAAACCATAAGTTGGTTTTAATCCATATACTCCACAAAATGCAGCGGGCTGCCTTATTGAACCTCCTGTATCGGAGCCAATAGATACATCACAAAGATTTGCTGCGACTGCAACTGCCGATCCTCCGCTTGAACCGCCGGGAACATGTTCCTTGTTATGCGGATTTAACACGGGACCGAAAGCAGAATTTTCATTTGATGATCCCATTGCAAATTCATCGCAATTTGTTTTGCCAATTATTATTGCATCTTCATCAATTAATTTTTGTACTGCCGTAGCTGTATAAATTGAATTAAAATTGCCTAATATTTTTGAAGAGCAGGTGAGTGGATGATCTTTATAAGCAAGTACATCTTTAATTGCAATAGCCATTCCTGCAAGCTTGCCGTGAGTTCCGGATTTAATTTTTAATTCAACTTTCTCCGCTTTCGTTTTAGATTCCTCGGCAAAAAGAAAGTTAAATGCATTAAGGTTTTTATTGGATTCAATAGCTGAAAGAAATTCGTTTACGTTTTGTATCAGGCTAAGTTTGCCTGATTTTATCTTTTCCAATTTTTCTGAATGATTTATATACACTTAGACTTCAATACCTCGAATAAATCAATAAAAAACCGTTCCAGGTAAGAAACGGTTTAAATGAAATTAAAATTTAATTAAGGATCTTATTTCTTTTCATCAGACTTTTTTATTTCATCATCTGTATTCTTCAATTCATCTTCAACATCTTTTAAAGATTTTTTAAATTCTTTCATCCCTTTACCAAGTCCCTGCGCTAGTTCCGGAATTTTCTTTGCACCGAATAAAAGTAATATCACAAGTAATATCAGAATTATTTCGCCAGCACCTAAATTTCCTATGAATGCTAACATTTCATCACCTTAATTTTTTAAATGATTTACTATTGACTTAAATATTATTTGTCCATCAATGTTATTTAACAGAGGATTACAAACTCTTTCAGGATGAGGCATCATTCCGAGTACGTTACCCTCTTTGTTTATGATGCCGGCAATATTTTTTGTAGATCCGTTAGGATTAAAATCCTTACTTACTTCACCATCTGCTGATGAATATTTGAATACAATCTGATTATTATCCTGCAACATTTTCAGAGTATCTGAATCACAAAAATAATTCCCTTCACCATGAGCAACAGGAATTTTTAAACTTTTTTGTCCATTTATCAGATTTGTAAATACTGTATTCCTGTTTTCAATAGAAAGATAAACATCTTTACATACAAATTTCAGGGATTTATTTCTGAACATTACCCCAGGTAAAAGACCTGCTTCTAGTAATATCTGGAATCCATTACAGATCCCTATGATAATTCCACCTTTAGCAGCGAATTCAATAACCTTATTCATTATAGGAGAAAATCTTGCAATTGCTCCTGTTCGTAAATAATCGCCGTATGAAAATCCACCGGGGAGTATTATAATATCTACGTCTTTCAGGTCTGTGTCTTTGTGCCATAAAAAATTAACATCGTAACCAAGAATTCTGCCGACAGAATAGAATGCATCGTGATCGCAATTGGAGCCGGGAAATACAACCACACCGAACTTTGGCATTAGTTTACCTCTTCGAGTGTAAACTCAAAATCTTCCATAATTGGATTTGCAAGCAGTTTTGAACAATACTCTATGACTTCTTTTTCGGCTAAAGATTTTTCATTCAGTTCAACATTAAATTCAATGTATTTGCCGATTCTGGTATTCCGGATGTTCTTTAACCCAAGGTGTTCAGCACCTTTTTCAACTGCTTTTCCCTGCGGGTCCAGAATTGAAGGTCTTCGTTTGATTAACACTTTTGCTTTAAACAATTTCAGTCTTTCTTTGTACTTTTTTTCTGTGTTTTATTAGAAGAAAAATGTAACGAAAAATACCAATTACAATCATGAAAACAAAAGTATAGAAGATTCCTTCAACCCGATAAAATATAATGATCAGCAGCCCGGCTATAATAAAGATATATGTCAGCGGTTTTTCTTTTATGGAAGCAATTGAAAGCTTAGGAATTGATTCATACCTGACCCTGCTTATCATCAGAAATGACAAAATAATTGTCATCGGAATAATTATCCGGGAATGAAAGTCTGAATACCCGTTATCATAAAATGCAAGTATGAAACTAACAATTGTAATTGCCGACGATGGGATTGGCAATCCTGTAAAAAATGATTTTTCAAAACCTGATAACTGAACATTAAACCTTGCCAGTCTGAATCCACCGGCTATCAGGGGAAGGGAAGTTAATATTATACCAATTGTGCTTAAATGATAGTAATAAGTTGAATATAAAAGAAAAGAAGGTGCTGCTCCAAAACTTACTATGTCTGAAAGAGAATCAAGTTCAACTCCAAGTTCACTGCTGGAATTTGTCAGCCTTGCCATGGCACCGTCGAGAGCGTCAAAAATAGCTGCTATAAAAATTAACCAGCAGGCATAAACATAATTTCCCTGGCTTGCATTGATTATGGAAAAAAATCCGCAGAACATATTCAATGAAGTGAATAAGTTTGGAACTATAGAAGGTGTAATGCGAAGACGGTTCATCAGTTTTTATTTAATTCGAAAAGAATAGTTTCACCGGCAGAAACCTTGTTGCCTTGTTTAACTTTTGGAATCCAGTTTACCGGAACAATTACATCAACCCGGCTTCCAAATTTAATCATTCCGAACCTATCTCCCATTTTAACTGAATCACCATTAGATAATTCGTAAACAATTCGTCTTGCAACAAATCCAGCTACCTGGGTAAAAAGCACCTTGCCGTGTTTTCCGGATAATAATATTTCAGATCTTTCATTCTCTTCGGAGGCTTTATCATCAAATGCTGCCAGGTATTTTCCTTTATGATATTCTACACGTTCAACAATTCCAGTTATTGGTATTCTGTTTACATGCACGTTTAAAGGCGACATAAAAATTGAAATCATTTTAGCTTTATCATTCAGAAATTTATTATCCACAATATCTTTAACAAATAATATTGTACCATCAGCAGGAGATATAACAACGTCATCCCTGTTCGGAGTTGTTCTTTCAGGATCTCTGAAAAAATTAAGAGTAAAAATGATCAATAATATTGCAAGGATGATTAGAGGGTATTTCACATAATTACTATTAGCAAGTAAGCCGAGTATGATCAGAACAAATGATAAAATCGAAATGATACCAATCGTTGTATAACCGTATTTTGTAAACATTTAGGCGCTTATAATTTTAGTAAGTTGATCTGTGTAACCCTTTACGCTTGCAGCTGTTGACAATTTATAGGGGTCCTTCCATTTTGGTGAATCCACAACAGGGAAAACTTTAAAGCTTTCCGGCGAAAAATTTCCGGTCATCAAAATTTTACCGTCAAATTTTCCAAATGTAGTACTAAATTCTGCAAGAGTGTAATTTCTTCTCTCAAAAAATGATTTAAGAACAGCGTTTATTTTAGAGCATATCCTGTTAACCATTTTCAAATCCTCAGCACTGCAAAGATTAAACGTTATAAGATGACTTTCACTAATTAAACTGTCCTTCATGGTTCCGTAGTGAAACTCAAATATTGGAAGCTCTAATTGTCCGCCTTCCTTAAGAGAAAATATTTTTGCAGTTCTTTTATCCGCCGAATTAAGGATTTTTACTTTGAATGGCAAACTTTCATATTTAACCAGTTTTATTGAATTATTCTGTTCTCTTTTTGTAAATGCAATCGGGATATGATATTCTTTCAGGTAATCGAAAAAAAATGCATGAAGTGAAGCAACTTTTACCCCCAGATCCTTTACTTTAGCTCTTTTCTGATTATTTATTTCAAAAATATCAAGAAATTCTATCACCTTATAGTTTGCACTATCAAAAGGCAGATCTTTAATTAGATTAGTTACAATCATACACAGCTTAAATTGTGGTGTAAATCTCAATTTATTTTAACGAAATCAAATTAGGGATAATCAATACATAAAGTCAAACTTATGTATTATATTTGAAGCTAAAATCGACATTTAAACGAAAATCTGACAATAAAGGAGAAATCTATTATGAAGGGCGGAATGCAGGGAATGCTTAAGCAGGTTCAGAAAATGCAGGCGGAAATGCAGAAAGTACAGAGTGAATTAGTTAATAAGACAGTGATTGAAGAAGCCGGAGGCGGAATGATAAAGGCTACCGCCAACGGAAATAGAGAAATAATTTCTGTTGAAATCGATCCACAGGTAATAAATTCTGATGAAAAAGAGATTTTGGAAGATCTGGTAGTTGCTGCTGTAAATAAAGCTCTGGAATCAGCAGCAAAGCTTGCAGAGGAAGAAATGGCAAAAGTTACAAAAGGTATGATTCCTCCGGGAATGAATATACCGGGTTTTTAAATTGCTAATAGCAGAACCCTTACATATTGCAATTGAAGAACTTAGTAAACTTCCAGGGATTGGTAAAAAAACTGCACAACGTCTTGCCCTTCACTTGCTTAAAAGTTCTAATGAAAATGTAGAAAATCTGATAAATTCTATCAGCGATCTGAAATCTAAAATTCATTTTTGTAAACGTTGTTTTAATATCACCGAAGAAGAGTTATGCCGGATTTGCCAAAGTAATAAAAGAGATTCAGGAATTGTTTGTATAGTTGAAGAAGCAAGTGACGTAATCGCAGTTGAAAAATCTCATGAGTACAACGGTTTATACCATGTACTTGGCGGAGTACTTTCACCTTTATCCGGAATCAGTCCCGACGAATTAAAAATAAAAGAACTGATGAAAAGATTTGAGAATGAAGAAATAAAAGAAATTATTTTAGCTTTGAATCCTGACACCGAAGGTGAAACAACTTCTCTCTATCTGGCAAAACTATTAAAACCCTTTGGAGTGAAAATTACAAGGATTGCCAGAGGATTACCTATCGGTGGTGATCTTGAGTTTGCTGATGAGGCAACGGTTGGCAGAGCTTTGCTAAACAGGATGGATATATGACAACTGATTGGTATAAAGACTGGTTTGAGACAAAAGAATATTTGAATGTTTACCGGCATCGGAATGAAGGTGAAGCCGAGGATTTAGTGAATATTATTCTGAATAATGTACGTTTGTCAAAATCCGGCAAAGTTCTGGATATGGCTTGTGGGACGGGAAGGCATTCTATACTATTTGCAAAAAAAGGCTTTAAGGTTACAGCAGTAGATCTTAGTAAGAATATGCTTTCTGCTGCCAGAAAAAAGGCAGAGTCAGAAAAACTTAAAATAGATTTTATTCAGAGTGATTTAAGGTTCTTTGCAAACTCAGGTAGGTTTGATCTGGCAATCAATTTATTTACCAGTTTTGGTTACTTTGAAACTGATGAAGAAAATTTTGAAATTTTTAATACAGCCTATAATCATTTGAAAACGGACGGATATTTTGTATTAGATTTTTTTAATAAATACTTTGTAGAAAAAAATCTTATAATCGAATCCCATGACAGTGTTGAAAAACTGGACATAATTCAGAAACGAAAAATTGACGGGTTAAGAGTTGTTAAAGAAATTATTATCAGTGATAATGACCAATCCAGAAAATATTATGAATCAGTCAGAATGTTTAGTCAAACCGAACTTATAAATGAGTTGATCAGAATTGGATTTGCAATTGAAAAAACATTTGGTGATTTTCAAGGAAATAAGTTTGATCAGTTTTCATCTCCGAGGATTATAATAATAGCTAAAAAATGAAGTTATTTGTTTTTATATTTTTCTTACTTATTACCATAACCGCCTGTGATTTGTTTATGACCAGGGAGGCGGAACCGCCGGATCAGAGCAGAGCCAATTTTCAGGTAGCCACTGAACCGGAAATAGTTATTTCTAATCTGACCAATTCTTTTCATGATAAGAATGTTCAAAACTATATTTCCTGTTTTATTGATTCATCGTTTTCAGAGAAAAGGTTTTTATTTCAACCATCCGGTGAAGTCGTTACACAGTATCCTTTTTTAAATCAAGACTGGGATCTGGCTGATGAACAACGTTATTTCAATAGCGTTACATCAAGCGTTCAAACTGATTTTCCGCTTAGCTTAACATTCACGGATGAATCTTTCACCAGAAGCGGTGATAGTGTTGTCTTTTCAGCAACATATTTTATAAACATTCCAGTCAGTGAACCTGAAGCATCTAACTATCAGGGTAATATACAATTCTATATGCTTAATGATGATCGATCAATCTGGGTGATTTATTACTGGCAGGATATTAAACTTCCAGACCTCCCAAGCTGGAGTGAATTAAAAGGCAAGTATTATTAAAATTTTTTTTAACATAAGTTTATTTCTCCTTCTACTAATTGTGGGATGCACAAATCCGTTTGCCCCGGGATACGATGAAACTGATTCAGATATAAAAGCACCTATATCCGACCAAAAAAATATTTCGGGGGTTTTTCAGAACTTTGAATATGCATACACTTTCAAAGACACAACCATTTATGGAGAATTATTAACCGAAGATTTTATATTTACATACCGTGATTATGATCAGGGTTTTGATGTTAGCTGGGGAAGAGAAGAAGAGATGAGAGCAACTAACGGACTTTTCCAGAATTCGCAACGCCTGGACCTTATTTGGAATAATATAGTTTTGTTCACTGAGGATTCTACAATCGCAAACGTTGTGAGAAGTTTTAATCTTACTATAACATTTAACCCAACAGATGTTGTCCGAGTTGATGGAAGAGTAAATCTGTCAATGCGTAAAGATCCGGAGTCCGAAAAGTGGCAGATAACAAGGTGGATTGATGAATCAAATTTTTAGTAAGTTAATTATAATATTAAAAGAATTATTAACCAGATGATCCTGTTTCACATCCGAGAATCTTTCAGATTATTTTTTAGAGCCAAATTATCTTCATTTCTTACTTTTGTATCCACAACAATCGCTGTTGTGTTAATAGTAATTTCATTTTTCCTTTATGTATCTTCTGAAAAACTTGAAAACTATCTTAAAGAGAACATTAACATTAGTCTGTTTCTTAAAGATTCAGTGCAAAAGAATAAAATTGAGAACTATGAGGAAGAACTTGTTCAAACAGGATTTATTGCAGCGGTGGAGTATATAAGTAAAGAAGATGCAGTTGAAATATTTGTTAAGGAAACAGGAGAAGACTTCCGAAAAATTCTCGATTATAATCCGCTTCCGGCATCATTCAATTTAAAATTAAAAAGTCAGTATGCGGATATCGATTCCCTGAAAATGGTTATAAATACATTATCGGGATTCCAATGGATCGATGAAATTGTTCGCAAAGACAATTTCATTCAGAAACTGCTTTCATACATTAAAGAGTTCAGACTTTATGTTGTTTCATTAACCATATTAATTCTTCTTGTTTCTTTATACCTTGTTTACAGCACTGTAAAGCTGATAATAAACTCAAGAACCGAAGAGTTTGAAACGATGAAACTTGTTGGTGCAAAATTATCTACGATAAAAATGCCCGTAATTTTAAATGGATTGATCATAGGTTTGTTCTCAGCATTTGCTGCAGGTATTCTGTTTTACTTGATAATGGCTTATGCAGGTAATTATATTTCAACATTAAAAGTTATTAATTTTGACCAGTTACAGCTATTAGTTGTAATGTTCATAAGTGGACCCTTGTTATCGTTAATTGTTACTTTGTTTTCACTTAGGAAAATTTCTCTAAAAATTTCGGCTTAATTTCTTTCCAATTAATTCAGGAACAAAATTGAAAGTTAGATTATTAATTTTATCATTGTTTATATGCACAACATCTGTGTTCAGTCAATTTGATCCTGACTACACAGAAAGATCATTCCAGACTATAAAAGATTCAATTTCATATTCCCAATATTCCGGTGATGCTACAAGCGGAGTAATTGACGAAGAAAAATATATTATGGGTCCCGGTGATGTTATATTTATTTCTATTAGTGGAATTGAAGAGGTAACATTTAACAGCCGGGTCAATTATGAAGGCAATCTTTATATTCCCAGGGTTGGGGGAATAGATCTCAAAAACAAATCTCTGTCAGAATCTAAAAGTATTATAATCGAAAGGCTAAACAGATATTACAAGGATGTAGAGATATTTATTTCTTTGGCGGAATTCAGAAGAATAAAAGTGTCATTGATAGGTGATGTAGTTACACCTTCTACCGTTGCGCTAAAATCTAATGCACGCTTATTGGACTTGCTTCGATCATCAGAAGGTTTAACCACAACTTCTAATTACAGGAACATTATAATTCAATCTTTGAACGGTGAAACAAAGGTTTATGATCTGCTCTCTTTTTTCCGGAAGGGTGATTTTTCGAATAATCCCCTGCTAAAGGAAGGTGATGTTGTTAAGATTGATAAAACAGATGAGATAGTAAGTATTTTTGGTCAAATAAAATTCTCAGCCAATTATGAATTTATTGAGGGTGAAAATATTCTTCAATTAATAGAATTAGCGGGTGGACTTCTTACTAAAGCAAGAAAAGATTCTATTGAATTAATAAGGTTTGCCGATGATGGCAAATTACAATTTAGTTTGTACTTCAGTTATGATGAAATTTTATCCAATCCCGAACCGTTAAAAAATAAAGATCTGATAATTGTAAGAGAACTAACCGAATATATGGTGCCTCATTATGTGAGAGTAGATGGAAAAATTAAATACCCCGGTTTTTATAAAATTAAAAAGGATACAACTAAATTAAGTGAAATTATTCAGGAGGCAGGAGGCTGGCTCGAAGAAGCATCGCTTAATAACGCATACCTGCTAAGAACAGAAGCCGATTCTCTTATTGATCCTGAATATGAAAGATTAAAGCTGATGCTGCGTGCAGATATGACTGATGATGAATATGATTATTTGAAAGCGAAATCACGCCAGAGATCCGGAAAAGTTGTAGTAGATTTCCATAGACTCCTCAAAGAGAACCGTGCTGAAGAAGATATAATTCTTAAGAAAAATGATTACATATATTTTCCGGAGGAAAAGAACTATATCATTATGCTCGGACAGGTTGTAAAACCGGGTAAAATTATTTTCAATCCTGGTTTCAGTATTTCTGATTACATACAATTAGCCGGCGGATTCGGTTGGCGTGCTCTTGAAGGAGATGTTAGAATAATTAAAGTAAATACAGGTGAATGGATTGATGCTGATGATATTGATCAGCTTGATCCGGGAGATACAATATGGGTTCCTGAAGATCCGCCGGGACCAAAGTTCTGGGATGTTTTTACAACATCTCTGCAGGTTTTAGGTCAGGTTGCTGCAGTAGTTGCAGCAACAATAGCAGTAATTGTAGCAACCAGGTAAATTTTATGAGCTATCACGACATACTTAACGTTATAATTTTTCACAGAATTAAAATTTTAAAAGTAACAATTCTTACAAGTGTATTTTTATTTTTAATTCTCTTATTTCTTTATCCGAGAACATATACATCTCCGGCAACAATTCTTCCTCCGGAAAACAATAGTCAGGTTGGTTCGCTAAGCAGTTTGCTGGGTGGGCAGGATTTTTCAGGTTTATTGTCCGGTAGTTTTGCCAATGCTAATTCTCAGCTTTTTATGGAGATATTAAAAAGCCGTTCGGTTGCGGAATATGTTGTTAGGAAGCATAATCTTATAGAATATTTTGATGTAGAAAATGAGTTCGAAGCTTCCAGAGAATTATCAAACCGGTTGAATATTGACATCAATAAAGAAGGAATATTAAGAGTGAGTGTTAATGTTTCCACTTCGCTCGTACCTATGCTTTTTGATGAAGTTGATGACGTCAAAAACTTTTCGGCCGAGTTATCTAATTCCTATATTGAAGCGCTTGATGCAGTTAACCGTGAGAAATTATCCTCAAAAGCAAAACGTACAAGAGAGTATATTGAGTTGGAACTGACTAAAACAAAAATACAGCTTGATTCTGTTGAAACAGCTTTAATGAATTTCCAGGAATCTAATAAGACCATTGCGTTACCCGAACAGGTTACTGCTGTAATAGATGCTGCTGCTAAGATCAAAAGTGAAATTATGAAAACGGAATTGGAAATTGGTTTGTTGCGAACTAACCTGACCGAAGAGAGCAGGGAATTGCAATCCCTTAGAAAAAAACTTGCACAACTAAAAGAGCAGTATGATAAAATGGAACTTGGTAATCAGGATTATTTAATTGCATTTAAGGAAGTACCGGAATTAGGCAAACAGTTAGCTTCATTATTAAGAGAAGTGAAAATTCAAAATGAAGTTTACATGTTATTACAGCAGCAATACTATAAAGAAAAAATTCAGGAAAACAGGGATCTGCCAACTGTGGATGTTCTTGATAAGGCTATACCTCCTTTAAAACCCGACAGTCCCAGAATATTATTCTCAACATTTTTTGGCGGTATATTCGTTTTTCTTTTAATGTCAATTATTTTCATAATTGCTGAAAGAAAAAACTACACTCTTAAATACGATATAAAATCAGAGCAAAAAAATAATGTATAAATATACAGCTATAGTTACGGGCGGGGCAGGGTTTTTAGGATCACATTTGTGTGATAAACTAATCCTGGAAGGGATGAAAGTTATATGCATAGATAATTTACTTACCGGTAATACAGATAATATAGCTCATCTGTTAGGAAATGAAAACTTCAGTTTTATTAAACACGATGTTACAAACTATGTTTTTGTTCCCGGCAGAATAGATTATATCCTTCATTTCGCATCCCCGGCAAGTCCCATTGATTATCTGCATCTTCCAATCCAGACATTGAAAGTGGGATCGTTAGGAACTCATAAAGTACTAGGACTTGCTAAAGAAAAGAAAGCAAGATTTTTACTAGCCTCTACTTCAGAAGTTTATGGTGATCCTAACATCCATCCGCAATCAGAAGATTATTGGGGAAATGTAAATCCGATAGGACCGCGTGGAGTATATGATGAGGCAAAAAGATTTGCTGAAGCATTGACGATGGCTTATAACAGATATCATGGTGTGGATACAAGAATCGTACGAATATTCAATACCTACGGACCGAGAATGAGATTAAATGATGGCCGGGCTTTACCTGCTTTTATTGGGCAGGCATTGAATAATGAAGATGTAACTGTATTCGGTGATGGTTCCCAAACAAGAAGTTTCTGTTATGTCTCCGATCAGATTGATGGAATTTATAAATTACTCCTGTCGAATGAAATCGAACCCGTTAACATCGGTAACCCGGAGGAGATCACAATAAATAAATTTGCAGAAGAAGTAATAAAACTAACCGGATCAAAAAGTAAAATTGTTCATAAAGAATTACCTTTGGATGATCCGAAAGTCCGACAACCCGATATTAGCAAAGCCAAAAAAGTGTTAGGCTGGGAACCTAAAGTTCTCAGAGAAGATGGGCTGAATAAGACAATTGATTTCTTTGAGAAAATCATGCCACTGGTACAATCGCCATTTGATTTATGG
>JAWOIK010000356.1:0-6290 GCA_046484705.1 Ignavibacteriaceae bacterium
CATAACATATCCCCACTCATCCATATGAGCATCTTTAAGTCCCAGTTGCATAAGTTCGTCGGCAAGATCTTTAGAAAGAATTTTTTGTTTTTCTGTAGATGGAAATGAAGTTGATTCTTCATCGGATTGCGTGTCATATTTAACATATTTCAAAAATCTTTTTACACAGGTGAATTGATATTTAGGGTCGAACATAAGAACCTCCGCTAAGTTTAATTTATGCAATGGTTATAGAGAAAATATTCTTTTCTGAATTTTTACAAATTCTGTTAATATTTAGTACTCAAATTTAACCTTAATATAAGTGAAGGCAAAAGCACTAATTAGTATTTGACTATATAATTTCATTTCTTTTGATTTGCAATAGTACTTTTAAGGATTAATAGGATGAAAATTATAAGAATACTGCTTTTAATAGTCTTACTGTACGGATGTGAATATCCAACCGATTATATAATTAGTCCTGAAAATAATTACGAGGATCTTGATGCAGAATCCCGTTATATCGATTCATTATTCAAAGACTTTTTAGGGAGGCTGAACCTTGGTGAAAATGACACACCCAAACCAGTTATAGACTTTGGTGTGAAAAGCTCCGATCCTGAAGCTGTCAGGTTAGATATAATTAATGGTTACCGTAAAGATATCGATGATTTCATCCTGAAAACTTTTAATATGTGGATAAACAAAGCAGAGGATTTCAAAAAATACCATAAAGACATTGATAGAATACGGAGTATTGAAGTTAATTTTTTTATTACAAGCGATAGCTTTTATTTTATGATTGATGATGCCAAGTCTATTAAGTACAAGGATAATCAAATTTTAAAGAAGGAGAAAAGAATTTTTTCTGATTAGTTAAAAATTCGGTAAGGTTTGTATAAGTATGAATCAAATAAAATTATTTTCAATCTTTATTTTAATTTATTGCAATAATATAAATTCAGAACAGCAAAGCTGGATTCGTATCAATCAACTTGGCTATTTAACAAATTCAGTTAAAGTTGCAGTCCTTATTAGTAAGGATGATTTTTATCCTGATAGTTTTCTGATTAAAGATGCATATACAGAGTCAGTTATCTTTAATTCGGGCAAACTAAAATCCTTTGCGGATACCTGGTCATTCAAATCAACATTCAGGCTGGATTTTTCTGAACTCAATACTCCGGGAACTTATTTTATAGAATGTGCCGGAATAAGATCACCGGTTTTTAAAATTGATAACAATGTTTACGATGGCACCGCAGATTTTCTATTGAAATATATGCGCCAGCAAAGATGCGGATATAATTCTTTCCTTAAAGATTCCTGCCATACGCAAGATGGATTTATTATTTATCATCCTGAACTTGATTCATCATTTATTGATGTAACAGGCGGCTGGCATGATGCATCGGATTATTTACAATATGTTACAACATCGGCAAATGCAACTTACCATATGATGTTTGCTTATTTACAAAATCCGGATTCCTTTGATGATAAATATGATGCTGATGGTAATGAAGGTTCAAATGGTTTACCGGATATTCTGGATGAAGCCCAATGGGGGATTGACTGGCTGTTAAAGATGAATCCGGAAAAGGATTTTATGTTTTACCAGATTTCCGATGACAGAGATCATCTTGGATTTAGATTACCAACAGAAGATACCGTTTCATATGGAAAAGGATTGGAACGTCCGGTTTATTTTGCAACCGGCAAACCCCAGGGAGTAATGAAATATCAGAACCGGTCTAATGGATTGGCATCAATTGCAGGGAAATATGCTTCATCTTTTGCATTGGCAAGCAGACTGTTTGAATCTTACTATCCGGAACTTTCTGAAACACTCTTACAAAAAGCTGTTGATGCTTATGAAACAGGTTATAATAATCCGGGAGTTTGCCAGACAGCACCTTGCAGAGCACCATATTTTTATGAAGAAGAAAATTATACTGATGATATGCAGCTTGCTGCTGTTCAACTATATAATATCACTAACAATGGAAGGTATTTAGTAGATGCAGTTAGATTCGGAAAAGTGGAACCGGTAACACCCTGGATGGGAGCTGATACTGCGAAGCATTATGAATGGTATCCGTTTATAAATCTTGGTCATTACTGGCTTGCAGAGAATAATAGGAATGAAGAAAGAGATTTATTTATTTCTTACCTGAAGAGAGGAATTGATTCGGTTTTTCAAAGAGGAAAAGATAATCCATTCAATATCGGTATTCCATTTATCTGGTGTTCAAATAACCTTATTGCAGCCATGCTTACTCAATGCAGACTCTATAACGAACTTACAGGTGATGAAAGTTATGTGATTATGGAAGCTGCTTTAAGAGATTGGCTTTTCGGTTGTAATCCCTGGGGAACGAGTATGATTGTCGGATTGCCTGCCAATGGAGATTATCCTTCCGATCCGCATTCAGCTTTTACACATTTATATAATTATCCGATTGACGGCGGACTTGTTGACGGTCCTGTTTATAGTACGATATATAGTAAACTTATTGGAATTACACTTTACAACCCCGATGAATATGCGGAATTTCAGAACGATCATGTTGTGTATCACGATGACTACGGAGATTATTCTACCAATGAACCGACTATGGACGGAACTGCCGGATTGATCTATTATTTATCAGCACTTCAGAAGCTCGGCAAAGCAAATGAATGATTCTCAATAGAGATGCATATCATTCCAAATTTTATTTGATAATCGGGACAGTTTTATTTGCTGTAAATCACAAATAAATGATATTTACATGAACGGCATATGAAGTAGTTACTTATCATTTGTATCTTCGCAACACTGCTTCCCAAACTAATTAATAATTCTGCTGTTGAAAAAGTGTGTTATCCATTCTGACAACGGCAGCTTCTAAAGTAATTTAATAACTCATATACGGCATTGAGTGATTGTGTCTCAATCAATTAATTATTTGAGAGTGACAGGAAAAATTATAATGATTATGAAAATAAAATCATCAATACTATTACTATTAATATTTATATCAGTCTTAACAGAATCGGTTTCTGCAAACCGTGCAGACAGTCTTACGCAGGTATATAAAAACAGCAGTGGAAAAAACCGGATTGAACTTGCATTGCAAATTATAAGTGCAATTCAAAGAACCAATCCCCAGGAAGCTGCTGTATTCGGCAATGAAGCAATCAGGCTGCTTGAAAAGTTTCCGGATAAGAAACTTGAGATTGAAGTGATGAATGCCAATGCCTGGGCTTATCTGTATAAAAACGATATCGATTCTGCAATTCACTTTTCCGACTTAACCGGTGATCTTGCTGAAAGGTACAATATTAAAAAAGGTTTGATCCTGAAAACTCTTGTAATCGGCAGAGTTTTAAGAAATCAGGGACTATACCAGGAAGCAATTGATACACTTGAATCTGCGGTAGATATTAATATTGTTGTTGACGACCCGATACTTCAGGTTAAACTATTTAATGAGCTTGGTTCTGTTCACAGAAGATTAAGTAATCACTCCGAAGCATTATCGTATCATATTCAGGCACATGAAATTCTGAAAGAATATCCTGACGCCGAGGAACTTATGACCACATTAACCTTTCTCGGTATAACAAACGATATACTTGGTAATTATGATAAAGCTTTGAATTTCCACCAGCAGTCTCTTGAGCTTAATAAAAAGCATAATGACATAAGAGGAATGGCTGGATCTGTTCATAATATCGGAATATTATATCAGAAACTGGATGATTACAGTCAGGCACTTTATTACTATGACCAAGCAAGGAAGTTATGGGAGGAACTTAATAATCAGGGCGGACTTGCAGCTACATTGAACAGTATAGGGGCTATACACGAACTTCAGAATAATTATGAGGAAGCACTTAAATATTACAAACAAGCCTTTGCTATCTGGAAAAAAAGCGGCAGCCAGTATTCTTTAAGTATAGCATATCATAACATTGCCTCAGCAAATGCAGGTCTGTCTGATTTTAATGAAGCTAAAGAAAATATTCAGCAGGCAATAGCAATAAGGAAAAAACTTGGGGATAAAGCAGGAACATCAAGCTCGATAATAGTATTATCACGAATCTACAACCAGATTGGCAATGCTGATTCTGCCATTTTCTACGGGCGTGAAGGATTGAAACTTGCTCAGGAAACCGGCGGTCTTACTTCACTTAAAGCAGCATATCACACTCTTTCTGAAATCTATGAGGAGAACGGATTGCTGATTAATGCATTGCAAGAATATAAAAACTATAAAGCTGTTCACGATTCTATTTTTAATTTAGAGCGTCAGTCTGTTATTGATGAACTTGAAACAAAATATAAATCCGAAGAAAAAGAACAGCAAATCAAAATTCTTCAGAAGGAAACTGAAATTCAGGATCTTTACAGAATAGTATTAATAAGCGGACTGTTTCTGGTACTGCTAATATTAGGTTTGCTTTATAACAGGTTCAGGCTTAAAAAAAGGGCGCACGAGACTCAGATTAAACTTCATCAGACAGAAGTTGAAACAGCAAATCTTCGCACTGAAGCCGCAGAAAATAAAGCGGCTGTGCTCCAGGTTGAATATGATCTGAAGAGAAAAGAACTGGAAGCTGCACGCGAATTACAGCTTTCTATGCTTCCGTCTGAAATGCCAAAATTAAAAAATGCTTCAATAGCTGCTCATATGGAAACTGCTACAGAAGTCGGTGGCGACTATTACGATTTTTTTATCGGTGATGATGAATCACTTACTATTTTTCTTGGTGATGCAACAGGACACGGCGCTCAGGCCGGAATTATGGTTACTGCCACAAAAAGTATATTTCACCTGTTTTCCTGTAAGCATGATCTTGTTGAAATTCTGAACCGTACAAATGCCGGTATAAAAAATATAAAGCTGTCAAACTTATTCATGTCTGCGGCATTATTAAGACTTAAAGGAAATGTACTCGAATATGCAGGCGCCGGAATGCCGCCGGCATTTCTTTACAGAGCCGCACACGATAATATTGAGGAATTAAGTTTGAAAGGTTCTCCTTTAGGCAATTCATTAGAATACCATTATACAAAATCCGAAACCATTCTGCATCCGGGAGATTTACTATTGTTGATGTCGGATGGTTTTCCTGAACTGTTTAACAGTAAAATGGAAATGCTTGATTATGAAATTATTCCGGAGCTACTAAAAAAGAATGCCCGAAAGTTGCCGGAAGAAATAATTTCTGAATTTAATGATAAAGCATCTGAATGGCTTAACGGCGTTAAGCAGCAGGATGATATGACTTTTGTTGTATTAAAATATACCGGATAAAACTTTTTAAAGTTCACTCATACGGCTATTAAATATTTCTGCAAAACGTTTTGGAGAATCTTTATCCATATTAAAATATAATGATGGTTCAATCAGTTCAAGTTCCATTAAAGCAAAATTGTTCGCATCGGTACGCACAAGATCAATTCTTGCATACAACGGAAGCGGATTAACCTTGCTAAGGATATCTTCTGAAATTGAAAGCTGTTGTTTGTCAGGAATTATTGAAGTAAGAATCCCGCCGTATTCCTCCTGAACCCGGAAATCATGCTGTTTCGGTTTCTTTAAAATTGCGTGACTGAACTTGCCGTCAAAATAAAACAGAGAAAACTCTCCTTCATCAATTATGTTTTCAAGAAACGGCTGAACCATAAATTCCTTATTGTCAAACACTGATGAAAGTCTGGAAATAAATTTTTCAGCGCTTTGTCTATTAATTAGAAAAGTATTGAACGCACTTGCACTAACATTTGGTTTTATGATTATTTTATCTGTATGAAGTTTATCAAAGTATGTAAGAAGCTTATCTTCACTAAATTTCTTTTCCCATATTGTATGAACAATGTTTACACCTTTCTTTTGCAGGTCAGCAAGATAATTTTTATTCATATTCCATTCGCGCGAGCAGGTGCCGGGCGAGCAAGCCACCTAAGTTCCCCGCCGCTCCGGTGATCAGGACATCCCTCATCGGCACGCGCAGATCAACCTATCGGGGAGGGATGCTCTCAGCGGCCGCCTGACTACCGTCCGGCCGGGTAGGCTCCGGGCGTGGTTCCCTCGGCTTCCGTCCAGCCGATCAGTTGCAGAATCTCCGGCGGCGTCGAGGGCACGACCGTCAAGGGGCGGTGCAGCCGCAGGTTCTTCAGCTCCGGGCTCATGAAGACGGCGCCGGGGCCGGCCACGTGCTGGCGGCCGTTCGCCTCGACCCAGGGAACCGCGGCCCGCCACTCGGCCAGGGTCGCAAACCCGGCCTCCGGGCTGGCGCCTTCGGCGGGCGCCCAC